>NZ_PVWO01000675.1 GCF_003003845.1 Chamaesiphon polymorphus CCALA 037
AATCTCGGTGAATGGTGGGTGGGGATTGAGAACGAGGTATTTTAACTTAATTGATAATTGATAATTGATAATTGATAATTGATAATTGATAATTGATAATTGGGTTGTTAGGGTGGGGTTTAAAGCCCCTGCCTTTAGGCAGATTGTTTAAAGGTGCGGAGATTTAAACTCTGCACTTTTAAACTCAATTCTCAATTCTCAATTCTCAATTCTCAATTCTTTAACTAATCTTTTTGATTGACGGTATTATATGCTCGTTCTTTCTCGATCCAGTCGCGACCGAGTTTGATAGTTACATCAGAATAAAGATTGCCAGAACTATCAACTTTGGTTTCACCAATTCCTAAGATTTTAGATAAACCTTCAGCAACTTCGGGATTGCCTTTTTGAGCGATAAATTGACTGATAGCTAGATCTTCTTTGATCTTGGGAGCGGTATCGAGATGGACGTTTTGATAGCCAGCTTTATTCAATCGTTTGATGAGTCTGGCGGTAGCGTCGGGGAAATGACTGGTATCTTGAATCTTTACGCGCAAAGTTTCGACTTTTGGCTGCTCTAGAGTGAGCGTACCACGATCGAAATAACGTGCCATCATATTTTGAATCCGTTTCTCATCGGGAAGCCAGTAGCTCGTACCGTTTTTGCCATCGCCGTTATAGTCACCTGGCATCATCAACATTTGCATTTTTGATTTGCCATTTTGCATCGAGAAACTGCCGAGTGCGAGTAATTCTTCGACGGTGAGATTGGTATCGACGTGAGATTGAATGACAGAAAATAGTTGGGGAATTCTGGCGATCGTCATTGGGTTGAGCGTCTGCTCCATCAAGGCTTTAACTACCATCTGTTGGCGTTGCATCCTACCGATATCACCGTTGGCATCGTTACGGTAACGCAGCAATCCTAGTAGTTTTTCGCCATCGAGATGTTGTCTACCAGCCTTGAGATTGATATAGAAATGTTGGGAGTCATCTTGATACTTAATATCTTTGGGGACGGTAACCGTTACGCCACCTAGTTCGTCTATAAGCTTAGAAACTCCCTTATTGTTGAGGCGGATATAGCGATCGATCGCCACACCACCCAGTACCTTGCTGACTTCTTTCGCGGCGGCGGCTGGGCCACTTTCACGATCTACAGCATTAATTTTTTCGGTACCGTGTCCGGTGCGCTCGATCTTGGTATCGCGGGGAATTCCTAAGAAAACCGTCCGTTTGGTTTGAGGATCGAAGCGCAGCAACATAATCGTATCTGACAATCCATCGAGGGAATCAACTTCCGCATCGAAGCCAGCTTTTTTCCGTTCGTTACCGCTAGCCGTCTTGACATCTGAAAGATTAGTTTTAATCCCCAATAGCAGGATATTTACAGGCTTAGAAACTTCTGGTACTTGTAATAAACTCCGCGAGAAAGCTTCCTTATTTTGATTGAAAAACGCGGTATCTGCGGCAGATAAAGCGCGTTGTTGAAGAGGTGCCGAAGTCAGCGATACCGCTAAAAAAGCCCCAGCAGCCGCCGAACACGCTCCGATACTCCCCAACCCCAGCAACAGCCATAGCGGTACTTTACGACGCTTTTTAGCTGGCTGACGACGCACCATTTGCGGGCTGGGTTTGCTCGATTTGCGGCGTTGCCGATCTACTTTTCTAACTTCCACTTTACTCACGGTTTAATTAGGGGTGGGTGGGGTTTAATAATCGCTGTTGTCGTTACGGTTGTCTCGATCTTGCTGTGGCTAGTGCGCCCTAAGCCGCATTGCTGGATACTCAAATCGCGCTTCAACAAATGACAAGATTAGTTTTGCCGAATCGTGCGTTCTGCTAAATTACTAAATCCTGGCAATCGTAAAGATTTCTTTTGCCAGAGTAGCATCATTAGCCATAGACTCGTCATGAAATAGGTAGATGTCGCCAGACCATTGAGAAATAATAGCCGAAATCCGATCGCTGACGATCCCGATATATCCGCACCTACATTTAAACTCATGTAGGTGGTCAACCAGATAAAAGCCAGCAAAATTGATAGCCGACAGACTGCCAATTGGCGTTTGTCCCGTTGACGCCGATAAATTGCCCACATTGAGGGTAATACGCCCATGACGGGAATTAGGTATAGAAATGTTTCTAACCTGTCGAGCGCATCGAGATCTCGTGTTACGGGTCTTTCCTCCAGCAACTCGATTTCTGATGCTGGCGAAGTGTCGCGCGAGGCGGTCATAGGCTACTATCCTAGCTGTGCTAATATTTTTTTCTCCATAGATCTAAAATCCCCAATTTTTGGCAATTTAGCACTATCTGGCTAATATTTTTTTGGGAGATATGAGTGAGGTTGGCGATCGCCGCTCTAGTCTTCAAGCTACCCAACTATGGGTCGCCCAAACGCTAATGACTCAAGTATAATTTGGCACTTACGATCGCGGAATCTATCTTAGTGTACATTTTGTGGTTAGAGTTTAATACCCAAGGAAATAAACACAGATTATCTACAGTGAAGTTAG
>NZ_PVWO01000159.1 GCF_003003845.1 Chamaesiphon polymorphus CCALA 037
CACGATGTCGCTTTAGTTTTAGAATTTGGCTCGCCACAAGATAAAGTCACATCATGGCGCAAAGGCATTGGCACCTACGGCATCAAAGTCAAAGGTCGCGCCGCTCATGCCGGAGCCGAACCCGAAAAAGGCTGTAATGCGCTCGTAGAAGCCGCCCATCAAACCCTCCAACTGAGCAAACTCAGCGATCCGCGCAAGCAAACGACAATTAATTTTACAATTTTCCAAGCAGGCGATCGCCGGAATATTATTCCCGATACCGCTAACGTCGAAGCAGATGTCCGAGTCCTAGAAGCTCCCGAATTTGATCGCCTCAAAAACGATTTTACCCGCATCACTAAAAACAAACTGTTGCCTTGTACGCAAATCGAGATTCAAGCAACACCAGGCCGTCCGCCATTTCCACCCAATCCCCAAACCGATGCACTAGTCAAAAAAGCCGTAGCCATCTATCAACAAATCGGCCTCAAACTCGGAGTAGAAGGTAGCGGCGGCGGCACCGATGGCAACTACGCCGCCATTGTCGGTACCAGCACCCTCGATGCTCTCGGCCCCGTCGGCGGCGGCGCACACGGCGCAACAGAATACATCGACCTCGATCGCATTGCACCGCGAATTTATCTACTTACCAAGCTAATTATGGATTTGACATCTTCTACTCGCTAAATTTTAAAAGTACTGAAATTTCTCTCTACCACCCATCATAAAAAAACTCCGGTGGTGGCAAAATCATCTCCGACGGATCGCGATCGATTGTTACCGAAACTACCAATGATTCGGGATCGACATATGCTTCAAAAACCGTAATTATTTCTAATGGCTGACCCGCGCCCCCTGCAATAATAAAGCGGGTTTCACCGTTTTCATCAAGACAAGTTAAGCATCTACCACGAATAGTTTCTCTCCAAAAAAGTCCCTCTGGCATCGGCCCATCTACCCTAATGGTAATTGAAACCTTACAAATATTTAACTCATCAAATTGCACTTTGTATTGCGCGCGTCTCTCCATCCACTCCGGCCAATTTTCTTGAGGATGCAGCTTCACGAATTTATCGATCGCTAATTCTTTCAAAGATTGGGCATAAATATCCCGAATATTAATAGCTTCTTGTTCTAATCTCTTCAGCCTTTGACGATATTCAGCACGAGCCGATCTCGCCGCACTAATCTTGGGATTTCTCATAATTACTCCCCTCCTCGGAGGGGCTGGGGGTGGGTTCCGGCATCCAGGATTGCTAAAATAACAACATAGTCAGCATAGGTTAGAAGTACATGCAAGCAGAATACCGCCAGCGTCGGGAACAGTTAATGGCAAAAATTGGGAATGGCACCGCGATTTTTGGAAGCGCACCCATGGCAACCATGCACAACGATGTTGAATACGTCTATCGCCAAGAGAGTGACTTCTACTACCTGACTGGCTTCAACGAACCCCACGCCGTCGCCGTCATCGCCCCCCACCACGAAGAACACAAATTCATCCTCTTCGTCCAACCCAAAGAACGCGACAAAGAAATCTGGACGGGCTACCGCGTTGGTGTCGATGCTGCCAAAGAGAAATACGGCGCAGACGAAGCATATTTAATTAGCGAACTCGACGAAAAACTCCCCCAATATCTCGAAAAAGGGGACAAAATCTATTACCACATGGGGCGCGACGAGAACTTAAATAACAAAGTCATTACCCATTGGCAAAGATTGCTCCGTTCCTATGGTAAACGCGGCACGGGGCCAGTCTCGATCGAAGATCCCTTCCTCAACCTCCACCCCCTGCGCCAAGTTAAAAGCCCCGCCGAACTAGACTTAATGCGCGAAGCCGCTCGCATCGCCGCTCTCGCCCACGAACGCGCCCGCCATATCGCCAAACCAGGTGTCAAAGAATCCGAAATCGAAGCCGAAATCGAATATATCTTCCGCAAAAATGGTGCCATGGGTGTAGCCTATCCCTCGATCGTGGCATCCGGCTCCAATGCCTGCATCCTCCACTATATAGACAATAACAGCACCCTCCAAGACGGCGATCTGCTCCTGATCGATGCAGGCTGCTCCGTCGGCTACTACAACTCCGACGTCACCCGCACCTTCCCCGTCAACGGCAAATTCACCACCGAACAAAAAATCATCTACGAACTCGTCCTCGATGCCCAAATGGCGAGTATCGAGCAAGTCAAACCAGGCACCACCTGGAAAGACTTCCACCACACCTCCGTCCAAATTATCACCGAAGGCTTAGTCCAACTCGAACTCCTCTCCGGCGATGTTGATACCCTCATCGAAGAAGGCAAATACAAAAACTTCTACATGCACGGTACCGGACACTGGCTCGGCTTAGACGTCCACGATGCCGGAATCTACATGCACGGAGCCGAAACCTGGTACCAATTCCAACCTGGAAACATCATCACCGTCGAACCTGGTATCTACATCTCCCCTGACATCGAACCCGCCGAAGGACAACCCAAAATCGACGACTGCTGGAAAGGCATCGGCGTCCGCATCGAAGATGATGTCCTCATCACCCCCACCGGAAACGAAGTCCTAACCGCCGCCATCCCCAAATTCGTCGAAGACCTCGAATCTCACTAAAAAATCCCCTCCTCGGAGGGGTGCCCAAAGGTTGGGGTGGGTAAGATCTCCACTCCCAACCGAATCGTATCGATCGATCGTTTGACTTCAACATGCGATTGATTCGAGCGATCCAATCCATCAAACAATCCAAAATCACTTGACCGAACTCAACCTCAACAAATACAAACACATCCTCGTCGTCGATCTTGAAGCCACCTGCTGCGACCTCCAAAGCATCCCCCGCCACCAAATGGAAACCATCGAAATCGGCGCAGTCATGGTATCCACAGACAACCTCGCGATCGTCGATGAATTCCAAACCTTCATCAAACCCCTCCGCCATCCCATCCTCACTGAATTCTGCCTGCAACTCACCTCTATTAACCAACAGCAAGTTGATACCGCTCCCACCTTTCCAGACGCGATTAAACTTTGGCAACCCTGGCTAGCTAGATTCGATCGGACTATCTTCGGCTCCTGGGGCGACTACGATCGCAAACAACTCCAACAAGACAGCAAACATCATCGCATCGACCTCCCCTACCCAGTCTCCAGCAATCATATCAACCTCAAAGAACTGTTCAGCACCATGCAAGGACTAAACAGACGCTACGGCATGGCTCAGGCTCTCAACTTATCCAACATCCCGCTTACAGGTACCCACCATCGCGGCATCGACGACGCCCGCAATATCAGCAAACTCCTGCCATATGTATTAGGCCAGCAAACACTTTAGTCTCGATCGGTGCAGATCTGTATCCAGCGATATCCACCCAAACCGATCGGAAACTAAATGCAGATGTCTTTAAATTTATCTAAAATCCCAAAAAAGCTTGCCAGAGTAGGGTTTTAGCAATTTATTTGTTGATGCTGAGGAAAAAATATTCAAAAAATATTTAGACAAAAGCTTGACTAAAGCCCTGAAAACAGCCCAAAAGCATTGCAGCGCAACAGATCGAGTAATTTCCCCAAAGGTGTTGACAAACCCATTCAGGCAGGATATATTAGTAAAGCGGTCGAGGGAAACAGCGACACGGAAACGGCGAAAGCCGCCGTGAGAGCCAATCTTTCACCCTGAACCTAGACAACTATATAGTTTGAAAGCCTATCAAACCTCGTTAATTTCGTTAACACGATTATAACACGGTGAAGCCAGCTGATGGTGGAACCAAGACGAGTAAAGTCTTAAAAATACAAACCGAGCCTTTATACTGGCTCTCACATAATATTATGGAGAGTTTGATCCTGGCTCAGGATGAACGCTGGCGGTATGCCTAACACATGCAAGTCGAACGGGTGTCTTCGGACATTAGTGGCGGACGGGTGAGTAACGCGTGAGAATCTGCCTTCAGGATGGGGACAACAGTTGGAAACGACTGCTAATACCCGATATGACGAAAGTTGAAAGATTTATCGCCTGGAGATGAGCTCGCGTCAGATTAGCTAGATGGTGTGGTAAAGGCGCACCATGGCGACGATCTGTAGCTGGTCTGAGAGGATGAGCAGCCACACTGGGACTGAGACACGGCCCAGACTCCTACGGGAGGCAGCAGTGGGGAATTTTCCGCAATGGGCGCAAGCCTGACGGAGCAATACCGCGTGAGGGAGGAAGGCTCTTGGGTCGTAAACCTCTTTTCTCAGGGAAGAACAAAATGACGGTACCTGAGGAATCAGCATCGGCTAACTCCGTGCCAGCAGCCGCGGTAATACGGAGGATGCAAGCGTTATCCGGAATGATTGGGCGTAAAGCGTCCGTAGGTGGTTTTGTAAGTCCGTGGTTAAAGCGCGAAGCTTAACTTCGTAAGGGCCATGGAAACTACAAGACTTGAGTAAAGTAGGGGTAGAGGGAATTCCCAGTGTAGCGGTGAAATGCGTAGAGATTGGGAAGAACACCGGTGGCGAAAGCGCTCTACTGGACTTAAACTGACACTGAGGGACGAAAGCTAGGGGAGCGAAAGGGATTAGATACCCCTGTAGTCCTAGCCGTAAACGATGGATACTAGGTGTTGCCCGTATCGACCCGGGCAGTGCCGTAGCTAACGCGTTAAGTATCCCGCCTGGGGAGTACGCACGCAAGTGTGAAACTCAAAGGAATTGACGGGGGCCCGCACAAGCGGTGGAGTATGTGGTTTAATTCGATGCAACGCGAAGAACCTTACCAGGGCTTGACATGTCTGGAATCTCGGCGAAAGTTGAGAGTGCCTTCGGGAACCAGAACACAGGTGGTGCATGGCTGTCGTCAGCTCGTGTCGTGAGATGTTGGGTTAAGTCCCGCAACGAGCGCAACCCTCGTTTTTAGTTGCCATCATTAAGTTGGGCACTCTAGAAAGACTGCCGGTGACAAACCGGAGGAAGGTGGGGATGACGTCAAGTCAGCATGCCCCTTACGCCCTGGGCTACACACGTACTACAATGCTATGGACAAAGAGCAGCCAACTGGCGACAGTGCGCTAATCTCATAAACCATGGCTCAGTTCAGATTGCAGGCTGCAACTCGCCTGCATGAAGGCGGAATCGCTAGTAATCGCAGGTCAGCATACTGCGGTGAATCCGTTCCCGGGCCTTGTACACACCGCCCGTCACACCATGGGAGTTGGTCACGCCCGAAGTCGTTACTCTAACCCTTGTGGAAGAGGACGCCGAAGGTAGGGCTGATGACTGGGGTGAAGTCGTAACAAGGTAGCCGTACCGGAAGGTGTGGCTGGATCACCTCCTTTTAGGGAGACCTCACACTACCAGAACCGAAACATACTGGAATAAGTTAGGTAGATGTCATCCCAAGGTCGAGCGATGTTTTCGAGAGTGGCTTTCAAACTTTATATTCTAGTTCAGCTAGCTTGCGGGCTATTAGCTCAGTTGGTTAGAGCGCACCCCTGATAAGGGTGAGGTCCCCAGTTCAAGTCCGGGATAGCCCACTTATCATCTAGCAAATAGTTAAGAGCGCATCAAACATGCGAGCATTAATTAAATGAACTAGGGGGTTTAGCTCAGTTGGTAGAGCGCCTGCTTTGCAAGCAGGATGTCAGCGGTTCGAGTCCGCTAACCTCCATCTGTGAACGCACAGAAGATCGTGATTCTAGAATATGTCCGTGATGACAGGAAATGATTTCAGCACCTACTAATTGAGTAGTCTGCTGGACTTAGCGTCCAGTTCGCACCTTGACAACTGCATAATAATCAACAGTCAGGTAGTCGTAATGAAAATTACAGACAATCCAAAAAGAGGATAGAATCGCGCTGAGGTTTCCTTAGTGTGCGTTCTATCCAAAAAACAAATCATAGAAACTTGTGACTGAGTTCTAGGGTAAGACTAATTTATTAGTGAGCCAAAGAACAAAGAAACAAAGTGGTCAAGCTACAAAGGGCTTACGGTGGATACCTAGGCATACAGAGGCGATGAAGGACGTAGTTACCGACGAAACGTCTCGGGGAGCTGGCAGCAGGCTTAGATCCGAGAATCTCCGAATGGGGCAACCCTAAATACTGCCACCTGAATCTATAGGGTGGAAAGAGCTAACCCAGCGAATTGAAACATCTTAGTAGCTGGAGGAAGAGAAAGCAAAAGCGATTCCCCAAGTAGCGGCGAGCGAAACGGGAACAGCCTAAACCAGAGTGCATGCACTTTGGGGTTGTGGGACAGCAACGTGTATCAGAGCGATTAGACGAAGTAGCTGAAAACTACATCACAGAGGGTGATAATCCCGTAGTCAAAAGTCAAACTGAGCTAGCTGGATCCCGAGTAGGCCGGAGCACGTGGAATTCCGGTTGAATCAGCGAGGACCATCTCGTAAGGCTAAATACTCCTGTATGACCGATAGTGAACCAGTACCGCGAGGGAAAGGTGAAAAGAACCCCGGAAGGGGAGTGAAATAGAACATGAAACCGTAAGCCTACAAGCAATGGGAGACCGATTTAACGGTTGACCGTGTGCCTGTTGAAGAATGAGCCGGCGACTTATAGGTACTGGCAGGTTAAAGCATACATGCTGTAGCCAAAGCGAAAGCGAGTCTGAATAGGGCGTTAATTGTCAGTATTTATAGACCCGAACCCGGGCGATCTAACCATGGTCAGGATGAAGCTTGGGTAACACCAAGTGGAGGTCCGAACCGACTGATGTTGAAAAATCAGCGGATGAATTGTGGTTAGCGGTGAAATGCCAATCGAGCTCGGAGCTAGCTGGTTCTCCCCGAAATATGTTGAGGCATAGCGGTAATGATTATAGTCTGGGGGTAAAGCACTATTTCGGTGCGGGCGGAGAAATCTGTACCAAATCGAGATAAACTCTGAATACCAGATGCACACATTACCAGTCAGACGGTGGGGGATAAGCTTCATCGTCAAGAGGGAAACAGCCCAGACCATCAGCTAAGGTCCCCAAGTTATTGCTAAGTGATTAAGGAGGTGGGGTTGCACAGACAACCAGGAGGTTTGCCTAGAAGCAGCCACCCTTGAAAGAGTGCGTAATAGCTCACTGGTCAAGCGATCCTGCGCCGAAAATGAACGGGGCTAAGCAATACACCGAAGCTATGGACTTGTATTTATACAAGTGGTAGGGGAGCGTTCCATGTTAGGTTGAAGCCGTAGCGGCAAGCAGCGGTGGACGAAATGGAAGTGAGAATGTCGGCTTGAGTAGCGCAAATGTGAGTGAGAATCTCACAGCCCGAAATCCTCAGGATTCCTTCGGCAGGCTCGTCCGCGAAGGGTTAGTCGGGACCTAAGGCGAGGCCGAAAGGCGTAGTCGATGGACAACGGTTTAATATTACCGTACCGTTAATTGTTGGTACAGAGGGACGGAGAAGGTCGTCACCAGCCAGAGATTGGTTGTTCTGGTGCAACTGTGCGAGGTGTTGAGAGTCGGCGAAAACGACTCGAGCTGAGCCAGGAGTCCGGCGAGCTACGGCTCGTTAGTGGTCGAGATCCCGCTTCCAAGAAAAGCTCTAACTACCATAAGCAATTAACGCCCGTACCGGAAACCGACACAGGTGGGATGGTTGAGAATACCCAGGGCCGCGAGATAACTCTCTCTAAGGAACTCGGCAAAATAGCCCCGTAACTTCGGGAGAAGGGGTGCCCATAGCAATATGGGTCGCAGTGAAGAGTCCCAGGCGACTGTTTACCAAAAACACAGGTCTCCGCAAACTCGTAAGAGGAAATATGGGGGCTGACGCCTGCCCAGTGCCGGAAGGTTAAGGAAGTCGGTCAGAGAGCAATCTTGAAGCTGGCGACTGAAGCCCCGGTGAACGGCGGCCGTAACTATAACGGTCCTAAGGTAGCGAAATTCCTTGTCAGGTAAGTTCTGACCCGCACGAAAGGCGTAACGATCTGGGAGCTGTCTCGGAGAGAGACTCGGCGAAATAGGATTGTCTGTGAAGATACGGACTGCCTGCACCTGGACAGAAAGACCCTATGAAGCTTTACTATAGCCTGGCATTGTGTTCGGGCTTCGCTTGCGCAGGATAGGTGGGAGACGTTGAAGCAGTCCTTGTGGGGATTGTGGAGTCATCAGTGAGATACCACTCTGGCGAGGCTAGAATTCTAACGGTTGCCCGTTACCCGGGAACCGGACAGTTTCAGGTGGGTAGTTTGACTGGGGCGGTCGCCTCCTAAATTGTAACGGAGGCGCGCAAAGGTTCTCTTAGATTGGTTGGAAATCAATCGTTAAGTGTAAAGGCAGAAGAGAGCTTGACTGCAACACCAACAAGTGGAGCAGGTACGAAAGTAGGCCTTAGTGATCCGACGGTACTCAATGGAAGGGCCGTCGCTCAACGGATAAAAGTTACTCTAGGGATAACAGGCTGATCTCCCCCAAGAGTTCACATCGACGGGGAGGTTTGGCACCTCGATGTCGGCTCGTCGCAACCTGGGGCGGAAGTACGTCCCAAGGGTTGGGCTGTTCGCCCATTAAAGCGGTACGTGAGCTGGGTTCAGAACGTCGTGAGACAGTTCGGTCCATATCCGGTGCAGGCGCAAGAGTATTGAGAGGATTCCTCCTTAGTACGAGAGGACCGGGAGGAACGCACCGCTGGTGTACCTGTTATCGTGCCAACGGTAAACGCAGGGTAGCTATGTGCGGAGTGGATAACCGCTGAAAGCATCTAAGTGGGAAGCCCACCTCAAGATGAGTACTCTCACTACATAAGTAGGTAAGGTCACGGGCAGAACACCCGTTAATAGGCTCTAGATGGAAGTCCAGTAATGGATGCAGTCGAGGAGTACTAACAGACCGAGGGCTTGACCTCAAACTCGATGATTTGATGTCTTGACATTAACAAGTTGATTATTATGCAGTCTTCAAGGTGTGCTTTAACCAGTACACCTGCTTGGTGTCTATGGCCTAGTGGAACCACACCGATCCCTTCCCGAACTCGGAGGTGAAACGCTAGCGCGGCGACGATACTTGGGGGGTTGCCCCCTGTTAAAATAGCTCGATGCCAAGCTTAATATTCTCCAAAGAAGCCTTAGTTTTTAACTAAGGCTTTTTTGGGTTTCGATTGTCTGACATGGCGGTTGGATCGTTTGAATCGTTTGAATCGTGCAGAAGCAAATTCAAAAATTGCTCGATTTGTCAAAGACGACGATGCGGACGGGACATAAATATGTGCCTGATGCCGATGGTTGTTTTCGATTTTCGGTTGATGGTGGGTATTTAGTATGCAGTCGGTTAGTATTCGATCGAGTGCTGTCAGTCAGTGGGAGTGGCTGTGGGGATTAGTCTCAATTGAATCAATATTGTCCAGATCTAAATCCAATCGAGCATTTGTGGCAATATCTCAAAGCTGATTTGCGATGAGCTTGGTGCAAGATGTGAGAATGGTAACAAGCCATCTTACAAATACTCCATCAATCTTGGTCTGAGTCCAAATAAAGTCAGGATGGCGACGCTACCGAGGGCGACAGCGGCAATTATTTCAAAGTTATCTAAACGTTCTTGACCGCGTTTGATATTTTGCTCGAATTCTTGCTTGTTTAAATCCATCAATTTAGTATGAATATTTTTGTAGCGATCGAATGCCCAGTTCGATTCGCCTTGGTTGGTACCGATACATAAAGCGATTGCTTCGGCAATTTTACCGCTTCGAGCTAGTTGACGGATTTGGGTGTCGATTTTGAGATAATCATTCCAGGCTTTGAGTGTCTCGATCGCTAATTCTCGTTCGCCAGCAAAAGTAATATTGTTTAATCCATCTGCAAATAATCCCGTTAGTCCTGATGTTGGTCTCTTTTGACTTACATTAGCGATAATACTGTCGATCGACCGATCGGCTGGAATATTCAAAATTCTCGTCACTTTGTCTTTATAAGATTGCTCGTGTTTGGCGGAATTAGCCCGATCTAATAAGTAACGACTTTCATCAGCATTAGCTTTGTAGGAAAGAGAGCGCATTTTTCGCAAAGCATATACAGAATCGAAAGCATCTGCTTTGGCTGTTCTGAGATTAGCTGACGCACCTACAAATGAGCTAAGTGTATATCCTAAAAAGATAATGCCGATCGCTGTCGCGCCGAGTAACGGAATGTTTAATATCCGCCGCATTCTTAAATAGAGAAAGAGCTGAATGGCGCATATAATTCCAATCTGAGTCAATCCCACAATTGCGATTGCAAAGGCAATACCACCATTAGTGAAACTTTGTCTATTAAAGCTTTTTTCTAATTCTTGAGCATTAACTTGACCGAGTTTTTCGGCTTGAGGGATAATTTCTCGATCCATTAATTGGGCAGCATTCTGATAAATAGCTAACGTGCCAGCAGCATCGCCACGTTTGTGAGTATCTCGCGCTTCTTGTAGTCTTAATAGATAAGCACTAAAATTAAGTTGCAAACTTTCAATAATCTTTTTCTCTTCTGGGTAAGTAATATTTTCAGCAGCAGCAACCAATCGATCGGCAATTTTTTTACGATTGATTTCAAAGGCTGCTAATACTTGGCGATCGATGTTACCAGGCTTCAATAGTAGTTCATTTGCCAAGCTGGCATCCAGATCTGCAAATGAGTCTTGGAGTTGTTGAGCGGTGATAATACTCGGAGCGGCATTTTTACCGACATTCTCAATCGCCTTGCGTTGGGCATCAACGCCATAGATGCTAATAATTAGTAGCAATAAACTGACTCCCCAGGTGGTATACCAACCATTGCGCAAAATTTGGGGCGTATTAAACTTCCGAGCTAACTTGTGAGTTGGTTGGGAAACAGAAATCATTTACTTTGACTCCAAACGATTGAGTTGGTTGGGGAAAAGAGAGCGTTGAATTTGACTCCAAGCGATTGAGTTGCTTGGCGAACAGTCGGTATTTCATCGTGCTTCAATCGATCGAAGTAAAACTGCTCGTTGGCGTAGCCTCTGTCTTGTCTTGATTCGCGCTCCTCGGCTTTGCCGAGGAGCGCGAATCGCTGACTGAAACACATGCGGAGGAAACCTCCGCGCATTGGCGTAGCCTCTCCGACAGGAGAATCTAAGTCGCTTCTTGGAGAATCGCCAGATTTACATCTAGATCCTACTTGGGATCGCGTCGATCGATTATGTAGTACCAGTCACAAATCTTAATAGAAATTCTCAGCAAATTATCTTAAGCTAACAGGTTAGTGATATATATAAT
>NZ_PVWO01000676.1 GCF_003003845.1 Chamaesiphon polymorphus CCALA 037
AATTATCATTGGCAAACTGCTCGGCGTACCAATTTTAATTTATTGGGCCGTTGTTTTAGCCTTACCACTGTATGCGATCTCCAGCGTTCGGGTTGCCGAGATCGCGCCTCATGCTTGGGTTGGCAATCTCATTTCGGTGAGTCAGGTCGGCTTATTATATCTCTATGCTGTAGTCGGCACGATGAGATTTCCATTACCACCGATCGTTTTGAGTGTCATCTTATCAACGATCGGTGGATTGAGTCTATTTAGTATCGATCGATTGCTGTTCGTTCGGCACACTAGTAGCGAGGACGTCAATCTCGGGATCCATTCACCTGAAGACTGGTGGACGATCGGCAAAATTTTTCTGATGCTTGCAATTAGCTATTTTGTGTTAGTTTCGCTCCTCCGATCTTGGTATCCCCGATCGCAAGTAGATAGACAAAAATCGTCCGGTATAATGCTGCTACCTTATTTATCCTCACTCATTTTTCCTCCACTCATCGCTGGAGCGCAGCCAATCGGAATGTTTGTATTTAGCGTCATTGCCTTAAATGTAATCGTCAAAGCATATCCTGAGGATTGCGATCGCGACAAACTATAAAAAATACCATTAAGTGCAATAAAGTTACAGATCGAATCGATCGTCAGCGGACGAATATTTGCAGGTAAAGATAGATCGAAATTTAATCGATTAATTACTTACGAGTGTTTTTGCGTTCGTTGGCATTAAATCCTGCCGATCCGAAGCCCCATGATGGATATTTACCTTTGATAGCTAAATAACCAGAAGGAATCCCCCACATGAATAATCCGATAACCGATCTGCCAAAATTTGGAGTGCCGAAACTGCTACAAACATAGGTAATATAACTACCAAGAATTACCGAGCCAATGATTCGTAAAGTCACTGGATGACCTTTCGGGAAAAAACAAGCCATGGCGATAATTCCACAGAATAATGCCATTGCATAAAAAGTCATGGCTCCAGTAGGCAGACCGACAGGATTAAAAGCTGATTTCAGGAAAGCAGCAGCAGAAAGTAATGCGGCTATGCCGATAGCGATACGCGATCCACGACTCATGGGATAATCTCTGAAAATATATAATACTTTGTTAGTTTTCCCAAAAACTACCGATCGAGTGCAATAGACCTCCTGCACAAATCTCAAATCGAGCATTTACATCCGATCGAGTTAGATACTAGGAGCCATATTTCTATCCACTATTCACTATCCACTATTCACTACCAACACCATAATTTCATATTCATGCAGGAGGTCTAATCGATAAATAAGTAACTATCTGTTTGCAAAGATTCGACTTTTTAGCCACCATCTATTAACCATTGTGACAAAATAAGAACAGTAGATTTTGCCATACCCGATCGGGATAACGTTCATGCTCCGCCTCTCCGAAGTCAAACTGCCACTGGAACACACAGCAGCAGATATCCAGTCCGCCATCCTCAAAAAACTCTCGATCGCACCTAAAGATTTAATTCGCCATACCATCTTCAAGCGGAGCTATGATGCGCGCAAAAAGGGGGCAATTTCCTTTGTTTATATCATCGATATCGAGACAACCAGAGAACCGCAACTCCTGCAAAAGTTCAAGAAAGACCCGCATATCGTCCCCACACCCGATACTAGCTATCGTTATGTCACCCACGCGCCATCGGAATTAGCGCAACGCCCGATCGTGATTGGCTGCGGGCCGTGTGGAATGTTTGCGGGGTTATTGCTCGCCCAGATGGGATTTCGCCCGATTATTTTAGAACGGGGCAAGGCGGTACACGATCGATCTGTAGATACGTTTGGCTTTTGGAGCAAGGCAAAATTCAACCCCGAATCGAATGCACAGTTTGGCGAAGGCGGTGCGGGGACATTTTCAGATGGGAAGCTCTACAGTCGGATCAAAGATGCCAACCATCACGGGCGCAAAGTGTTGGCAGAGCTAGTTAATGCGGGTGCGGCGTCGGAAATCCTCTATATCAATAAACCCCATATCGGCACTTACAGACTGGTAAAAATTGTCGAAAATATCCGCAACTCGATCGCATCCCTCGGTGGTGAAATCCGCTTTCAGAGTCGCGTAGAGCAGCTTAATATCGAAAATGGGCAAGTCTGCGGCGTCACCTTAGCTAGTGGCGAATATATCGCTAGCAACCATGTAATTCTCGCCGTCGGACATAGTGCCCGCGATACCTTTGAGATGCTCCACCATGCGGGAGTATATATCGAACCCAAGCCATTCTCGATCGGGTTTCGGATCGAACATCCCCAATCAATTATCGATAAGTGTAGACTCGGATCGCAAGCCGGACATCCGATGCTCGGGGCGGCAGATTATAGCTTGGTTCATCACTGTAATAATGGTCGATCGGTTTATAGTTTTTGCATGTGTCCGGGCGGGCAAGTAGTGGCGGCGACATCCGAAGTGGGGCGGGTGGTGACGAATGGCATGAGTCAGTACGAGCGGAGCGGTAAGAATGCCAATAGTGGTATCGTCG
>NZ_PVWO01000677.1 GCF_003003845.1 Chamaesiphon polymorphus CCALA 037
AAATTAGGGAGTTGCCCGTTGCTAACTCTAAACACATGACCGATCCGTATCCCGCTAATTTCCTCACCGAACCAAGCGATTTGCCCACTCCTCGCTATTCTAGAGGAGCAACTGGGCCGACGAATTTTTACGCCCCAGGTGCCAGGGATCTATTGCCCTTAGATGTCGCTCAAAAACGGTGGGTAGAAAAAAGAATTCAAGATGTATTTCATCGGTGGGGATATCACCGGATTATTACCTCCACTTTAGAGCGGTTAGAAACCTTGATTGCAGGCGGTGCGGTCGATCGCGACAGCGTAATTCAAATTCCGGCCATCGATGGCGGCACATTGGGTTTGCGACCAGAATTAACGGCTTCGATCGCGCGCGCCGCCGTAGCGCGGATGGGAGACATTTATCCACAGCGTTTGTACTACAATGCCAATGTCTTCCTCAAGTCAGATCTCGAACATCACGGGCGACAACAGGAATTTTATCAAGCTGGCATCGAACTATTAGGCATTGGTGGCATCCGCGCCGATGTCGAAGCCATCTTGCTGATGATTGACTGCTTGACTTCTTTAGCAGTCCCCAACTGGCAGATAATTTTAGGCGAAGCAGGCTTGAGCCGTGCGTTACTCGCACAATTTCCCAGTGAATTTCAGACCCAAATTCGGCAGTGTTTGGCACATCTCGATCGCGTTACGCTAGAGCAAATACCTTTAACACCCCAACAGCAAGAATTAGCCCTCTGCTTGCTAGATTTGCGCGGCAATCCCGCACTAGTGTTGACAAAATTAGCGCAACTACAACTAGATGCGCACAGTCAAGCCACAATCTCCCATCTCCAAATGGTAGTTGACTTATTAACTACCACCACCAACGCTCAGATCCCCCTAATTCTCGATCTCAGCTTAATTCAAACCTTCGATTACTATACAGGCATCGTGTTTGAGGCTGTGAGTATCACCGCAGATCGCGCTCATATTCTCGGTAAAGGCGGACGGTACGACAAATTGCTGGCTCTGTATCACCCCCAAGGCCAAAACTTCCCTGGCATCGGCTTTGCGTTGAATATTGAAGATTTACAACAAGTCTTGCAAGCCAACCCCGCCATGCCCCGTTATACGGCCAAACCAGACTGGTTGGTAGTAGCAGTGACCTCCACAGCCACAGCAGCCGCGCTGAGTTACGCTCATCAGTTGAGAGCGACTCCCGAACTGGTACGTGTAGAAATGTATCTCGATGATGGTAATTTAGCGCAAATCCGGCAAATCGCGATCGATCGTGGTACCGCTCGCATTGCTTGGGTAAGCGACGAGGAAGTTAAAGTTGAAGAACTAGGAGCAGAGTAGATACTAGTAGTTGTAGGCAAATAAACACAGCCACTGCCAGCACGTATCGACAAATTCTATAGATCTTGAATTTTGTCGAGCGTGCGTTGATAATCCCAATCGCGATCTTGCTGGCGGAACAGGTTAGCGGCGATTTGAAGATCTTCAATCCCACCTTGCCGATCGCCCAAATAAACGCGCACGATCCCGCGATTATAATAAATTTTAGCTCGAGTATTATCTAGTTCGATCGCTCGATCGTAATCGACTAAAGCACCCTGAAGATCCTCTAATCGATAGCGAACATTGGCGCGATTGTAATAACTAATCGTACTGCGATCGTCGAGCTGGATCGCCCGATCGTAGTCGGATAATGCGCCTTGCCTGTCACCTAACCTGTCGCGCAATAACCCGCGATTGACATAAGCTTTGGCATAATTAGAGTCGAGTTGAATCGTACAATTATAATCGGCTAGCGCACCCTCGCGATCGCCGCCCAGATCGCGAGACCGACCTCTGTTATAGTATTCGCGGGCAGTTTGAGGATGTTGTTGCAGGTCTGGATGAGAATCAATCGGAATGTCTGGTTGGTCATTTAGGTGGTCGTGCATATTTTCATTTTTCAATGTCATCTCGATCTGTAGCACCGCAATAATACTTATGCTTAGAGCTAGAGAAGATTGGCTGCGATTTTATGCTCTATTGCTGCGATCGGGCAGCAGGCCACTCGACTCAGGTAATACTAGATTTACATTGCAGATTCTACCAGTTTCAACAAATTGGTTGGTAGCTAGCTCGTAAAGTCCAGCCGAATTACCTAATCTAAAACATCCCAAGATCTGGCAATCGCTAGCAGATGAATGACAGCCTCAATCGGGCTTCCTACTGTTCTAATTCGGCTAAATTGGCAAATAGATCTTGAAGTTTCCACCTTTGAATATAAGGCCAGCCCCCATTTTCCTCAATATCTCGCAACAGCGCGTACAGAGATTGACGGCTATCTGGTAGAGCCGACTGAAAATAGCCTTGTTGAATTTCGCGATGCAGTTGCTCTAAAGTGCGTAACAGTTGTAGCAGTGCCAGCGGATCGGTTTGGTGTAGCTCTGCCAAATCGTGGACTCGATCGACAACTTCATCGAGATGTTCGAGTGCTGGCTTGGGGAGTGCCGATGCCGATGAC
>NZ_PVWO01000678.1 GCF_003003845.1 Chamaesiphon polymorphus CCALA 037
GATAAAAGGCACAGTAAGATTTATTATTCGATAGTATCTTAACGAAAATGTAACATTTAGATCGATCGAAACGAACAGATCGGTTAGGATCTGAACACGCCAGTTGCTGGCAATTTTAAAATAAGTATCTAACAAGCTTAGATAGATCGAGATTGAGATCGATTCACTAGTCAGTTTAGAGTATGTTCGAGCGATCGCAATAGCTCATTTTCAGTTGGTGATTAGATATTTGCTTTACCAAGCATTTACTCGATCGTCAAATCAGACAACGAATCTAAGCTATTGTTGATTACAATATCCACAAAACTAGTTGTTACAAATGAAACAGCAAAGTAGTTCAATCGTAACTCTAGCACTAATATTAGCTGCTGGTGGCACTACCCTCAAAACTAATGCCCAAACAGCCGATAAATTCCCCCTACCCACATCGGTGACAGCGGGAACCAAAGTGCAGATTGATGGTTCTAGTAGCCTGCAAGCTGTCAATCAAGGTCTCAAAGAGCGATTCCAAAAGCAGTTCCCCAATACCGAGGTAATCGTACCGACGCAGTATCAGGGCAGCGATAGCGGCATCAAAGCACTTGTAGCTGGTAAAGCAGATGTTGTAGGCAGCGGTCGTCCGCTGACTGCTGCCGAAAAAGCGCAAGGTGTGGCTGCTAAATCGATCGGTAGCTCCAAAATTGCCATTATTGTCAAAGATAGTAATCCATATAATGGCAACCTAACGATTAAAGATTTTGCAAAAATTTATCGTGGCGAAGTCACCGACTGGTCGCAATTACCTAGAGCCAACGGTGCTAAAGGGAAAATCAAAGTAATCGACAGACCCGCGACTAGCGATACTCGGCGCGCATTTGCTAACTATTCAGTTTTCCAAAAAGGTCAACTTAAGACTGGTAGTAACGCTCAAAAAATAACCGAAGATTCGACTCAAGCAGTTGTCGATAAATTAGGCGAAGACGGGATTGGTTACGCACCTGCCGACCAAATCAAAAATATTCAAGGAATTAGAGCCATTACTCTCCATGGCACCCAACCAGATAATCCTAAATATCCCTTCTCTCAGCCTTTATCCTACGTTTACAACAACAAAGGCGCGAAAGTCAGCGAAGGTGCCAAGGCATTTCTGGGCTATGTCAGCGATCCTGCGGGTCAACTAGCCATTAAAGAAGTAATCGGTGCCGGATCGACAGCCGCCGCAGCTACAGGCACGACGCCAGCTACTAGTGCCACAACTACTGAAACTACTACTGAAACTACTACGGGTGCGACTGGTGCAACTGGTGCTACGGGTACAACTGCGACCAGCGGGGCTACCGGAAGTGAAAATACCGATACGGCTACTCGCACCACCACTACAAGTACTACTAAAACTGAGGATAAAGGTGGCTTTCCGTGGTGGATTCTACCGTTAATTGCTTTAGGTGGCGGACTGCTCTGGCTGTTAGGTCGTAAAAAACCAACCGAAACGCCAACCTCTACAGCGGCGGTACCAGAAACAACCCCCGCCATCAAACCACTCTATCCACCACCACCATCGAGAACATCTAGAGGCGATGGTTTATCTGGCGATTTATCTGGCGATTTGTCCTCGAATTTGGGCTACCGTCCTTCGGGCGACTTAAGATCGGGCGATCTGCGGTCGGGCGATCTATCCGGTACATTAACCCCACCGCCAAACGTACCGCCCAACACGCCAAATATCAACTTTAATGGTGTCGTCGATACGGTCAAAGACAAAGCCAGCGATCTCAACCTCGCAGGTGGTGCCGCGCTCGCAGGTGGTGCAGCAGCCGCCGCCGCACTCGGCAAAGGTATCTATGACTCGACCCACGCATCGCCACAGGATGAAGCACCCAGAGCGGGCGACCTCCAGCCGCCCCAACTCGAAGTTCCCAATATCGACCTCTCCAATCCTCTAGAAGGGTTGAAAGATAAGTCATCCAATCTCATCCCCAATCTGGACATCAACGACCCCCTAGAGGGCATTCAGGACAAGGCTGGAGACTTAATTCAAGATGGTAGTGCCGCCACCACCGCAGCAGGTGGAGCCGCACTAGCAGGCGGAGCAGCTTTGGCTGGCGGGATCGGCAACTTCTTCGGCGATCGCGATCTTCCCGAATCTTCAGATCTGAGTCTGGAAATACCCGAAAACTTCCAGCAGACACCAGAACCGATCGAAGCTAAAGCCGCCGATCCGCTCCCCGCAGGCAATGATGCCAATGCTGGCGAAGGGATATTCGTTGGCGAAGCCTCTCTGAAAGAGAATCGAGTTGGCGACTTCCTCCAAGATGGTGGTGGAGCTGCTATTGCCGCAGGTGGAGCTGCCTTAGCTGGTGGAGCCGCTTTAGCAAGCAATCTGGGTAAATCTGTCGGCGACCTCGCGGGAGATCGAACGGATGTAGAAGAGTCAGCCACACCCGACTCAGCAAATGCTTTTGTAGCACCCGAATCGCTCGTCGATAACGATCCGTTTAATTTTAA
>NZ_PVWO01000679.1 GCF_003003845.1 Chamaesiphon polymorphus CCALA 037
CTCATAAATTGAATGTATTCTCATTAGAAAAACATGGTTCATTTACAATTTTACAGAGCCGGATACATGAATATTTTGCATGGTTCTTTTCATCCAAGATGAAAGATGATTTGAATTATTCTCCGTCCGATTGTTTTGAAACCTTCCCCTTCCCACCTAACTGGGAAACCGACCCCGAACTCGAAACCATCGGTAAAACCTACTATGAATACCGCGCCCAACTGATGGTGGAAAATAACCAAGGACTTACCGACACCTACAACCGCTTCCACGATCCCGACGAAGACAATCCCGACATCCTCAAACTGCGCCAACTCCATGCCGAAATGGATAAAGCCGTCCTCGCCGCCTACGGTTGGGATGACATCAACCCCACCTGTGAATTTCTCCTCGACTACGAAGAGGAAGAGAGCATCGAAGAAGGCACCAGAAGCCGCAAGAAACCCTATCGCTATCGGTGGACAGAAGACACCCATGATGAAGTCCTCACCCGCCTCCTAGCCCTCAATAAAGAACGCGCTCAAGCAGAGGAAATGTTAGGTGGCGAGAAAGCAGCGGGTAAAAAAGCTGGGGCGAAGAAAACCAAGAAGAAAGCAGCGAGTAAATCTGACAAGCCACAGGTAATTATTAGCAGCAAACAATTAAGCCTGATTTCACCGGATGCGGAACAGTTAGAACTGTGAAACCGACACCTCGAACCCCTCTGTAAATGTTAGAAGTAAAAGTCACAGACCGTTTAAGCTATTATTGCAGACTGATTGACTGTCTATTGCTACTTGAGAAATAAAGCTAGTTACTATTGGAGAAATGGGGATAGCTGATTCAATGCACTTGCGAATTGTACTCTTGAGAACTCTGAGAAATGCTGCATTTCGACTCTCGGCATCATTTATAAAAGAATCATAAGTCATCACAAACAAGTCAATGATAAAAGGATTATTTTCATCATCAATAATTATATTTTGCGGCTTAAAAAACATCTGTCCGTGTGAAAATAGTTCCTTGTAACCATCTTCTTTTAATGAGCGTCTAAAATCAGAATCAATGTCAGTTATGCCATAAAACCATATTTTTTCAATTTTATTGGGAAAATATGCAAGAAGCTTCCTAGCTCTTTGACGTAATTGACTTAAAACCTCTTCGTTCTTTGCTAGAGGTAGACCATGTTTTTTAAGTTCAACAACTACAACATTTACTTTTAGATCGGTATTGGGATTACCTGAAAAAACTATCGTAATATCAGGTCTACTATTATCCTCAACGTTATCTAACGCGATTGATTGAATGACATCTTGCATTGTTTCATCACTAAGGATAGTATTGTAAGTCATGAACCTATCATCTAGCAACCAAACATTATTGTTGTATATATCATCATCAAACTCTTCTTTTTGCAAAGTTTGTTGCATTGGTACAATCAATTGATGAAGTTCTTTTTCATGATTTTTAGATGTCATGCTCTTTAATTTCTGGATAATTAACGACCTATACATGACATACTCAACCAATGAACGTGATGATAGCTCTATGGCTTTTTCATATTGTTCATCATCTAAATTTTCACATTCAAGAATCTTTCTCTGATCGTTGAAAAACTTACTCTGAGCTAGTTCAAGCACTGCTGTCTTTAAAATTAATCCTGCCGAAGGCTTTGGAAAATAACCAGTTAAATGAGGAAAATTTTCATTTAACTTCTCAGTAACTCTTTGATTATTCTCTTTAACTTTAGGTATATTGCAAATAATAATATTACCAATTTCTTCTCGAAGCTTTTCCTTTAAAGCTTTTTCAGTTAGCTCGTCCGGCAATAACAGCTTTTGACGAGATGTATTCACTTTTCCTTGGAAGTAATCTGATACAAACAAAAATCTCAATTGATATCCACTAGGAATAGCTTCAATTTGAACTAAATCAAGCTCAAGTGCCCTATTATCAACACAAACTGCTGTATAAATAGATTTATTTTTTTCAGCTTTATTTTCGATAGAGTAGTGTATCTCTAAATTTCTAAAAAGATCTGTAGATTCATCTTCAAGAGTTACCTTGTGAAGTTGAGGTAAATCATCAAGATTAAAAACTGATTGACTTGAATAAAAATCATTATTTGAGTTGGGGTGCTCGACTTCTAATTCGATCTTAATATTTAAAGATTTTCCTTTTTCTTTCTTGCTGAAAAATAGTGGAAAAAATTCTTGGATTAGGCTTTCTTTTATTTTGTAGGGAGTCAAATAGTCATATTTATATATTCTATCTTTACAGTACCCATCAAAAAATAAGCTACTCCCTGAGCCTCTTTCTTCTAGCACATCAGCTTTGCCGATAAATTTGCTGTTAAAGGTAAATATTCTCTTTTTTGAAATTTCATAAAAACTTTCAATTTTGACATTATTAAAATATGCCAAATATACTAAGCGACCAAGACCCTTGTGATCGATACCATCCACCTCAAGAAGCTGAGAAAACTTCTCAAAATTTTCATCT
>NZ_PVWO01000160.1 GCF_003003845.1 Chamaesiphon polymorphus CCALA 037
CTCACACTATCGATGTCGGAAACACCTGAAGGGTTAGTGGGTGATTGGGAATACAACACCGACTTATTCGATGCTGCAACCATCGAGCGGATGGCGGGTCATTTTGAGAACTTGTTGTCGGCGATTGGCTCCAATCCTCACCAGTTAGTGAGTGAAATCTCGCTGCTGAGTGCTGCCGAACGCCAGCAGTTATTAGTAGAGTGGAATCAGACAGCAAGTCAATATCCTGACGATAAATGTATCCATCACTTATTTGAGGCGCAGGTTGAAAAAACACCGGATGCAATCGCTGTTGTCTTTGAAGATGAGCAATTAACTTACCAACAGTTGAATCAGCGAGCCAATCAACTAGCTCATCACTTACAAAGTTTGGGTGTCAAACCCGAAGTCTTAGTCGGCATTTGTGTCGAACGTTCGCTGGCAATGGTAGTAGGACTGTTGGGAATTCTTAAAGCTGGTGGGGCTTATGTGCCACTCGACCCCAGCTATCCTCCAGAACGGTTGAGTTACATGTTGGCTGATGCTGGTGTGGAGGTCTTGTTGACTCAACAAGATTTGCTGGCATCATTGCCTGCACATTCAGCCCGTCTGGTGTGTTTGGATACCGATTGGGACTCAATTGCCCGCGCGAGTGCTACTAATCTCTCTTCTGATGTCGCTGCGGCTAATTTAGCTTATGTTATCTATACTTCTGGTTCTACTGGTTTGCCTAAGGGCGTCCAAATCGAACATCAGGCCATTGTCTGGCACTGTCACAATATTCAAAGTGTATATCGGCTCGAGTCAAGCGATCGAGTGCTTCAATTTGCATCAATTGGGTTCGATCCTTCGGTCGAGCAAATCTTTGTCCCCTTAGCTGTTGGTGCTTCGATAGTAGTCAGAGGCCAATTATGGCAACCATTTCAATTTCACGAATATGTTGAAAAATACCAGATTAGTGTTGTGGATCTGCCACCAGCCTACTGGCAACAATTAATTCTCGAATGGGTAAACAATCCGCAATCGCTCCGAGACTGTAGCATCAGACTGACGATCGTGGGTGGAGATGTGATGCCATCTGAGACAGTCAAACTTTGGCAGCAAACAGCGTTGGCATCTTCACGGCTGCTGAATGCTTTTGGACTGACGGAGGCAACTATCACATCTACTATTTTTGATGTAAGTTGTTTAGGCAGTTCTGAGCAGCAGCTCGAAAGTATTTCGATTGGGAAACCGATTGCCAATACGCAGATCTATATTTTAGACCGATATCTTCAACCTGTGCCGATTGGTGTCCCTGGGGAGTTGCATATTGGCGGTGATAGCCTCGCTCGTGGCTACCTCAACCGTCCTGACTTTACGGCGGCGAAATTTATTTCCGATCCCTTCTCGGATGATGAATCTGCACGTCTCTATAAAACTGGGGATTTAGCGCGTTATTTGAGTGATGGAAATATCGAATTTCTCGGTCGGATCGATAATCAAGTCAAGATTCGGGGTTTTCGGATCGAACTGGGGGAGGTGGAGGCTGTCTTGAGTTCTCATCCTCAGGTGCAACAAGCGGTGGTAATTGACATGGAGGATCGTGTTGGCAAACGTCTTGTTGCTTATCTGGTGACAGGGGATGAATCGCTCAGTGCTGGTCAAGTGCGTGAATATGTCAAGCACAGGCTGCCTGAATATATGGTGCCTGCGGCGATCGTCACTTTAGACTCTATACCGTTGACTCCGAATGGGAAAGTAGACCGCAAGGCACTGCCGATTCCTGATGGTGAAATCTTGCGGACGCATGAATATGTGGCTCCGCGCACTCCTAATGAAGAAATCATTGCCAATATATGGCAAGAACTGCTGCTTAAAGAAAAAATTAGCGTGAACGATAACTTCTTTGAAATCGGTGGTGATTCCATCTTGAGCATTCAAGTCGTTTCTCGTGCTAGAAGTGCAGGTCTCCAAATTACGCCCAAGCAGGTATTCCAAAATCAAACTATTGCGACACTAGCCGCAGTTGCCAACACGACAACTAGTGTAACTGCTCGACAAGGTGTAGTTACCGGATCGGCTCCGCTCACGCCAATTCAAAGCTGGTTCTTTTCAGAAAATACACAAGAGCTAGACCATTTTAACCAATCAGTCTTATTGCAGATTCCCAATCATTTTCAAAGTGAGCCGATCGAAAAATCCTTTAAAAAGTTACTGGAGCATCATGATGCCCTCCGTTTACGCTTCAGATTAAATGGATCTGATTACGAACAAATAAGTGAAGATTTTGACAACAATACATCTTTTTTCTCAGTAGTAGATTTGTCGTCAGTTCCCAAGGGATCGCAACCGCAAGCATTATCAAAAATTGCGACAGAATTTCAAGCTAGTTTGAACTTATCAACAGGATCGCTCATCCAAGTCATAATGTTTAACTTGGGCGATCGAGATGATGCACGTCTACTGATTATTATTCATCATCTAGTAGTGGATGGTGTGAGCTGGCGCATATTATTATCAGATTTAGCAACAATTCACCAACAATTAGTTACTCAAAAGCCGATTCAACTCAGCCCCAAAACCACCGCATTTATTGATTGGGCGACAAAATTAAAAAAACATGCGTACCTAGATAACTTCAGCCAAGAATTAGAATATTTGCTTCGTCAAGATTGGTCGATGGCAACACCATTACCATTAGATAATAACTCCACAAACTTCAAGAATACAGTTGGTTGTACTGCCACAGTGACACTAGAATTAAGTGAAGAAGAAACCCACATTCTATTAGGGTCGGTCAACGAAGCTTACAATACACAAATTAACGATATATTGCTAAGTGCATTAGTGCTTTCATTGGGACAATGGACGGAAAATTCTACTGTACTAATTAATTTAGAGGGGCATGGAAGAGAAGAAATATTTGAAGATGTAGATCTATCGCGGACAGTTGGTTGGTTTACTAGTATGTTCCCAGTCTTATTGTACCTACCTTCATTAGATCGACTATCATCTGTTATCAAGTCAATTAAAGAACAATTAAGAGCTATCCCAAATCGAGGGATTGGCTATGGCATATTACGATACTTGTGTGAAGATCCTAATCTTCGAGAACAACTTCAGGTAATTCCTAATCCAGAAATTAGCTTTAACTACTTAGGGCAATTTGTTAACGCAGTGTCTGCACAGCAGAATCGAGTCCAGTCAAATGATGTCTGGAAATTTGCCACTGAATCTACTGGCCTTAACGAAAATCCAAATCGATTTCGCAGCCATCTATTAGACATTAATTGTTTAGTGATAGAAAGTAAACTGCGCATTTCTTGGACTTATAACCCGAACATCCATAGTAAAAGCACAGTTGAGAAATTAGCAAAAAGCTATATTTCTTATGCCCAGTCTTTAATAGAGCATTGTCAATCAAAAGATGTTTTTGGGTACACACCTAGTGATTTTCCATTGACCAACTTAGCTCAAGATAAATTGGATGCACTTCTAGAAAAGTTGGCTGAAAATATATAAATTAACATGAAAACAAATAAAAAAATTGAATCAATTTATCCTCTTTCTCCAATGCAGGAAGGGATGTTATTTCACAGTCTTTACGATCCTAATAGTTGGGTGTATTTCGAGCAGACAATATTGACTTTAGAGGGTAGTATTAGCATTTCTGCTTTTGAATCTGCTTGGCAGAAAATTTTCGATCGGCATTCAGTTCTACGGACATTTTTTGCTTGGACAGATCTTGAAAATCCCTTGCAAATTGTCCTGAAAAACTTGAAATTACCTTGGACTAATCTTAATTGGCAACAACTATCCCCATTAGAGCAACAACAGCAATTATCAGATTTACTGCGAGAACAAAGACAACAAGGTTTTCAATTAGATCGCGCCCCTTTAATGAGTTTTACATTAATTAAACTCAATGAAGATACTTACAAGTTTATCTGGAGTCATCATCACATTCTGATTGATGGATGGTCTTTGCCAATTATCTTTAAAGAATTCTTGAGTTTCTACGAAGCTGCGGTTGTAGGCAAAACTTATTACCTACCAACACCATGTCCGTACTCCGATTATATTAATTGGTTAAATTCTCAAGATAAGCAAGCTGCACTTACCTTTTGGCAGCAGAATTTGGATGATTTTCGTACTCCCACTTCTCTAGTAGTAGATAGAGTTCAATCCAAAAAACAGCAGCAAGATTTTATCCGCAAAGATATTAAATTATATTTATCTGCTGAAATAAGTCATAAATTACAGTCTATATCTCAACAATATCATATAACTTTATCAAGTATATTTCAATCTGCGTGGGCATTGCTATTAAGCCGTTATAGTGGCGAACAAGATATAGTGTTTGGTGTCACTGTTTCTGGTCGAAATATTAATTTGCCCGAAGTAGAAAACATGGTGGGCTTACTAATAAATACCTTACCACTACGTCTAAAAATATTGCCGTTAGAGCAAATAATACCTTGGCTCTTGCGAACACAGCAATCGATGTTGGAATTGCAGCAGTATGCTTATATACCTCTTGTTGAAATTCAATCTAAAAGCGATCTGCCTGCTGGAGTCCCTTTGTTTGAAAGCATTGTAGTTTTTGAAAATTATCCAATTAATAGTTCTCTGGATAATTCAGATATTTCTTTACGGGTAAATGAGATCGATAGCTACGAACAAACTAATTATCCATTGACTTTAATTGCAGTGCCTGGAAATGAGTTATTGGTTAAAGTTATTTACGATTTTGCTCGTTTTGAAGAGGATACGATCGAGAGGATGCTAGGTCATCTTCAAACTATTTTATCGGCGATTGCCGATAATCCTCATCAAACAGTTGGGGAGATACCCTTACTAAGTGCAGCAGAATGCCAGCAGTTATTGGTTGATTGGAATGATACTGCCACTAAATATCCTCAAGATCTATGCATTCATCAATTATTTGAAGCGCAGGTAGAAAAAACTCCTGATGCGATCGCAGTGGTATTTGAAGAAGAGCAGTTAACTTATCAACAGTTAAATTATAGAGCTAATCAATTAGCTCGCTACCTCCACGGCTTGGGCGTTCGATCGGAGGTGTTGGTGGGAATTTGTGTCGAACGTTCGATCGCGATGGTTGTGAGTCTGTTGGCAATCCTTAAAGCTGGTGGTGCTTATGTGCCCCTCGACCCCAATTATCCTCAGGAACGGTTGAGTCATATGCTGCTTGATTCTGGTGCTCAGATGTTGTTGACGCAACAATCTTTGCTGGCATCTTTACCATCACATCCGGTGCGAGTAGTTTGTTTAGATACTGATTGGCAGATGATAGCCATGGAGTCAGGAACCGAATTAGCAACTGATGTAGAGCCTAACAATTTACTTTATGTAATGTACACCTCTGGCTCCACAGGATTGCCGAAAGGAATAGCTTTATCTCATTACGCTCTCAACAATCTCATTCAGTGGCATTTGGCAACAATGACACCAGGAATTAGAGTTCTCCAGTTTGCTTCCATCAGTTTTGATGCCAGTTTTCATGAGATATTTGCGGCTTGGTGTTCTGGAGGTACTCTGTTCTTAATTCCTGAGAGTCATATTCTGGATTTAGAAAAATTAGTACATTTCATCACAAAAAATCTGATTCAAAAGATAATTCTACCAGTCGCTCTTTGGCAGCAATTAGCAGAAACATATGGAGATCGACCCGAATTGTTTACTAATCTCATAGAAGCAGTCGCGACAGGGGAGCAACTTCGGATTACTCAACAGCTAATCGATCTATTTTCTCATCTCGACCATGTGACATTTCATAACCATTATGGCCCTTCTGAAACTCATGTCGTAACTTCATATATTTTGGCCGAATCATCCCAGCAATGGCCAAGTTATCCCCCGATTGGTAAACCAATAGCCAACACGCAGATCTACATTTTAGACCGACATCTTCAACCAGTGCCAATTGGTGTCCCAGGAGAGTTGCACATCGGCGGTGATAGCCTCGCCCGTGGCTACCTCAACCGTCCCGATTTGACAGCCGCGAAATTCATCTCTAATCCCTTCTCGAATGATGAATCTGCACGTCTTTATAAAACGGGCGATCTAGCCCGTTACTTCCCAGACGGGAATATCGAATTTCTCGGTCGCATCGATAATCAAGTCAAGATTCGAGGCTTTCGGATCGAACTGGGTGAAGTTGAAGCCGTCTTGAACGCCCACCCGCAAGTGCAACAAGCCGTTGTGCTCATGTATGGGACAGAAGCAATCAGAAAGCGTTTGGTCGCTTATATTATCTTGGTTCGCGAACAAACTTTAACAAGCGAACAATTACGAGATTTTCTTAAGCTTCAGATCCCAGAATATATGATACCTGCCGCTTTTATTTTTATCCAGACTCTACCTTTAACCCCCAATGGAAAGGTCGATCGCAAGGCATTGCCCGCTCCTGATGAAACCCGATCGAGTTTAGAGATCGTATTTGTCCCTCCTCAAACCCCTGTAGAAGAAGTATTAATCCAAATTTTGCAAGAAATTCTGAATGTCGAACGCATAGGTATGCACGATAATTTTTTTGAGTTAGGAGGTCATTCTTTGTTAGCAATGAAGTTAGTTAACGATATTAAAAAGAAGTTCGATTTAGCATTGTCAGTGCGTCAGGTATTTCAAAGCCAGACAGCCGCTCAATTAGTAAATATCATGACTCAGATAGCTGGCGATCGCGATGCGCTTGAAGAAATTGCGATAACTTGGCAGGCAATCGATAAGCTTTCTCCCGAAAAAGTTCAACTCATGCTAGAAGAACTCAAAAAATAGATACACGTATTTCAAATCTAATTACAACATCCAAATTGACATGAAACTTACTCAAGATCGGATCCAAAAGTACGAGAATGATGGGATGTTGTTTATCCCTAACTATTTATCTAAACTGGAAATAAATTCTGTAAATGAAGCAATTTTTCAATTGCCAGATAATACTCCTGGACTAGTGATGGAAAAGGACTGCCAAACCATAAGAGCACTTCATGGAGTTCACGCACATAGCAAAATTCTCCAGGATTTGATCCGACATCCATTGTTGCTAGAACCTGCTCGACAGATTTTAGGAGATTCGGTTTATCTCTACCAGTTTAAAATCAATATGAAAGCAGCTTTTACTGGCGATCTTTGGCCTTGGCATCAAGACTATGCTTTTTGGTATGAGGAAGATGGTATGCCAGAACCTAGAACAATTAGTATTGGTATTTTTCTAGATGAAGTAAATCAATTTAACGGGCCATTGTATTATATTTTAGGCTCTCACAAAGAAGGACTTATCGACTTTAATACTAATGGATCTAGAGAAGATGCTGGATGGGAAGCTAATGTCAGTGCCGATCTCAAATACTGTCTAGACAATAAAACCATAACTCGCCTCGTTCAAAAAGGGAGTCTAACAGCTCCTACTGGATCTGCTGGGTCTGTTTTTTTCTTTCATGGGAACATAGCTCATGCCTCAGTTCCTAATATTTCCCCTTATCCTCGCAGGCTGCTAATCATTACATACAACAGCATTAATAATATTCCCCGTTCCGATCGAAAAAGGCCAGAATTTTTAGTAGGTAAGAATTACACTCCATTAGAGCCTATTGTGAAAAACAATGTTTTACTACAACAAATATAATCAAAAAAAATAGATATGACAATAAATAAGCAATTAGTCGATCGCTAACAAGCATCATCTGTAACGATCGACAAAACCTACTGTTGGTAGTAATTAGATCGCAATCTATTTTTTTCAAAACAACATTATTTACCACCAAAACTCGTGCCAGCAGTACCTATCTTAAAGTATTTTTCTGTTTATCAAGAACTTGACAATTACTTCGATCGGGGAAGAGGTATGAAGTTTAATCTAAGATTATATAGTCACATAATATATCAATGACTACTACAAGCAATAACTCTTCTTCAGATAGTTTCTTCAACAATTCAAAGCATGACTTGCTCAAACTCATGCTGGAGAAAAAAAACATCCGTTTCAATACTCAAGCTATCCCTCGCCAGGACGAATCAACTTCATTAGCACTCTCATTTGCGCAAGAACGGCTGTGGTTTCTCAACCAACTCGAAGGGTCGAGTGCCACATACAATATGCCTGCCGCAGTTCGCATCAGTGGTTCCTTAGACATTAACGCACTCCAACAAGCATTAACCGAAATCGTCTGTCGCCATCAAGTCCTACGTACTAGCTTCCACACTGTTGACGGTCATCCCGTTCAGGTCATTCATCCTGCCACTACCCTGAAGATGCAGGCGATCGATCTACAGGCTCTAGCACCGATCGAACGAAGGACAAAATGTCAAGCGGAAATCGATCGAGAAGCAATCACCCCATTTGACTTAGAAGCCGCACCGTTAATCCGATGTAGTCTACTCTTGCTATCGGCAACAGAGCAGGTATTGTTGCTCGCCATGCACCATATTATTTCCGATGGGTGGTCGATCGGGGTCTTCATTCAAGAACTAGCAGTTCTCTATCCAGCGTTCTGTGCTGGAGCACCTTCACCACTGCCAGAATTACCAATTCAATATGCCGATTTTGCGGTATGGCAGCGAAAATACCTTAGCGGTCAAATCCTTGAAGCTCAACTCAATTACTGGCAGCAACAATTGCAAGGAGCACCAGAATTATTACAGCTACCGACCGATAGACCTCGCCCTCAGATCCAAACTTACCGAGGTAAATCGCAGAGCTTTCCTGTAAGTATCGAGCTGAACGATCGGTTGCAGTCCCTGTCTCGGGAGTCGGGCACTACGTTGTTCGTGACTCTGGCCGCCGCTTTCTCAACTTTACTTTATCGTTACAGCGGTCAGTCCGATCTGGTTCTGGGTTCGCCCATTGCCAATCGCAATCGGCGGGAAATTGAGTCATTAATCGGCTTTTTTGTAAATACCTTAGTCTTGAGAGTCCGGTTTGAAGACAATCCCAGTTTTGCTCAATTGCTAACTCAAGTTAGGGAAACCACACTCCAAGCTTACGAGCATCAGGATGTACCCTTCGAGCAGGTAGTTGAGGCATTAAAACCGCAACGGTCGCTGAGTCATTCACCACTATTTCAGGTGATGTTTGTACTCCAAAATGCGCCGATGGATGACTTAACATTACCTGGGATTACCTTAAGTTATTTAGATCGAGACAGCACCATTGCTAAGTTCGATCTCACATTATCGATGTCGGAAACACCTGAAGGGTTAGTTGGGGATTGGGAATACAATACTGACTTATTCGATGCTGCAACCATCGATCGGATGGCGGGTCATTTCCACAATTTGTTGTTAGCAATTGTCTCCAATCCTCAACAACCAGTTGATGAATTACCCTTGTTGACTCCATCAGAGCGACAGCAGTTATTAGTAGAGTGGAATCAGACAGCAAGTCAATATGCTGACGATAAATGTATCCATCACTTATTTGAAGCTCAGGTTGAGAAAACACCTGATGCGGTGGCGGTGGTGTTTGAAGATGAGCAATTAACTTACCAACAGTTGAATCAAAGGGCTAATCAATTAGCCCATCACTTACAAAGTTTGGGTGTCAAACCCGAAGTCTTGGTGGGCATTTGTGTCGAACGTTCGCTGGCGATGGTAGTAGGACTGTTGGGGATCCTCAAGGCTGGAGGAGCTTATGTACCCCTCGACCCTAGTTATCCTGCCGCACGTTTGAGTTATCTGTTGGGTGATTCTGCTGTAGATGTGCTGTTGACTCAGCAAGATTTGCTCTCATCATTGCCTTCTCATTCGGCACGGGTGGTTTGTGTTGATACAGATAGAGGGGTCATTGAGTCACATCATCAGGCTAATTTAGTGACTGGTGTCAGTGCAAATAACTTGGCTTATGTCATCTACACTTCTGGCTCCACCGGAACACCTAAAGGCGTTCCGGTGGAACATAAAGGATTATTAAACCTCATTTTTTGGCATCAACAAGTTTTTGCCGTATCCTCGTCAGATCGGGCAACTCAACTGGCAGGAGTAGCATTTGATGCATCAGTATGGGAATTATGGCCTTACTTGAGTGCAGGGGCAAGCATTCATCTTGTTTCCGATCGAATTCGCACTTTGCCTGTTGAACTTCAAGATTGGTTAACTACATCAGCAATTACAGTTACTTTCCTACCTACGCCTTTAGCAAAGGAAATATTAGGGTTAGATTGGTCTGATAACAAGACTTTGCGGATGCTGCTCGTTGGCGGAGATCGGCTCTATCAGTATCCATTATCTTCTATTCCATTCAAAGTAATTAATAATTACGGCCCAACTGAAAGTGCAGTTGTTACAACTTCTGGTATTGTCCCTGCTGGACTTGAAACTGGAATCCCTCCTTCAATCGGTCGTCCCATTGCCAACACGCAGATCTACATCCTCGATTCACAAATGCAACCAGTACCAATTGGGGTAGCTGGAGAACTCCACATTGGTGGCGATGGATTAGCCAGAGGATACTTAAATCGTCCCGAACTCACCCAAGCCAAATTCATTCCCAATCTCTTCTCCGCTGACAACTCGGCACGACTATATAAAACTGGGGATTTAGCGCGTTATTTGAGTGATGGAAATATCGAATTTCTCGGTCGCATCGATAATCAAGTCAAAATTCGGGGCTTTCGGATCGAATTGGGTGAAGTTGAAGCTGTCTTGAACGCCCACCCTCAGGTGCAACAAGCTGTGGTAATTGCCACTGGGGATAGTTCTGGCAAACGTCTTGTTGCTTATCTGGTCGCATCGGCTGAAATGCTTGACATTCTTCAAGTGCGAGTATTCCTCAAGCAAAGGCTACCAGAATATATGGTACCTTCGGCAATTGTCACTTTAGACTCTGTGCCGTTAACCCCGAACGGGAAAGTAGATCGCAATGCACTGCCGACTGCTGATGGTGAAATCTCTCGGACACATGAATATGTGGCACCGCGCACGCCTAGTGAAGAAATCATTGCCAACATCTTCGCTTCAGTGTTAAGCGTGCGAACTGTCGGGATCCACGACAACTTCTTTGAATTGGGCGGACACTCGCTACTAGCCACTCAATTAATTTCACAACTGAGAGTAGCTTTTTCAATTGA
>NZ_PVWO01000680.1 GCF_003003845.1 Chamaesiphon polymorphus CCALA 037
CTCCCAACTCCCAACTCCCCTCCATGCTAACCAACACCACAATCGCTCTCGGTATCTTCGTCATCGCATACTTCCTCGGCTCATTTCCGACTGGATATTTAGCGGGGAAATTGTTGCAGGGTATCGATATTCGCGAGCATGGTTCGGGTTCGACGGGGGCGACGAATGTGTTGCGGACGCTGGGTAAAGTTCCAGGCTCGATCGTGTTATTAATCGACGCACTCAAAGGGGCATTAGCCGTCACGATCGCGAATCTCGTATTTACGCTCGATTTATTCCCCACATTACCAGTCGATTGGCAAGCTTATTTAGTACCGCTCGCGGCTACAGGATCGATTTTGGGGCATAGTAAATCGATTTGGTTGAATTTCAGTGGCGGTAAGTCTGTCGCCACGGGTGTGGGCGTTTTACTTGCCATGTCGTGGCAAGTTGGGTTAGCGACGATGGTGGTATTTAGCATCACGATCGCGATTAGTCGGATTGTCTCGATGAGTTCGATCGCGGGTGCCGTTTCGGTGACAATTTGGATGCTATTGTTCGATCGACCATTGCCTTCGGTTATTTTTGCGATCGTCGGTGGAATCTACGTTGTCTGGCGACATAGTGCCAATATCCAGCGGATTCTGGCTGGTACCGAACCAAAAGTAGGCCAAAAACTAGAATCGACGACTTAGCTAAATCCCGATTTGGGGAGCTTGGCTTCAGAAGATTTCGATCGAGTTTACCTGTAAATCGATCGATCTGCCTTACTCAACTATTCGGAATTCAATCTAATAGCTGGTTAAGTATCAGTTATTGACTTTTCCACCAAGCGATCGAATAACTTCCGATGGTGCCGCTCGTTCATCCAATGTCCAATATTGTCTCTCAAATTCTGCTACCCATTGCCCGATCGTCACAATTTACGGCACTGGAGGTGCAATGGCGATCGGCTGCTCTATTTCCCAATTGAATTCTCCTAAAGCCAACTTCAACCCAATTTCTCAATGCTGTTAAAATTTGGGTCGATCGACTGAGTGGATCGGCAATCAGGCCGATTATGGAGGAGTCCTTTCCCACCTCCAAATTCTCAAGATCGATATTAGAGCATCGATCGGTTCTTTCAACTCATCCACGTTTCCCCCTTCGACTGGATCGATGCTATAGCAGCAAGCCAAATGTCATACTTAGTTAAAGAGCTTAATCGATCGTCATTACCTTGCTACATTGCCAACCACAACAATGAAAATTGGTGAACTATCCTCGAAAAGCCAAGTACCCATTAAGACGATTCGTTATTATGAGGAAATTGGTCTATTGCCAGTGCCAGAGCGAACCGAAGGCCACTTTCGATTGTTTCCGTCCGAGACGATCGAGCGTTTATTATTTATCAAACGCTTGCAAATGCTGGGATTGAGTTTACAAGAGGTAAAAGAGTGTCTGGCGGTGTTCGATCGTGGAGAATTACCCTGTGCGGAGCTAAGAGTCAAACTAGAGCGACATATAAAGGCAACCGATCTCCAAATTCAAGAACTGACTGCATTGCGTCAGCAGCTCTATGACACTTTACAAAACTGGGACGAAAACCCCCAGCCCCAAGCAAATATCATTTGCCCAAATTTACAAATCTAGTAAGTTTTCGCTCGCTCGCTCGTTTGACCCCTTGACTCTCTACCCAACTGGAGATTGTAAGCTGAAATTAAAATCAATATATCAGCTCTAGGAGTTATTTTATGACCACTCAAGTCGTCTGTACCTGCGCTCCATGCACCTGTGCTCCATGCACCTGTGCTCCATGCACCTGCACAGTTTGCCAATGCGGTACGCCAAACGATCGGGATGAAGGCTGTTGCACTAGCAAGACCACAACTGCTAATACTTAGTTTTTAAGTTGCACAGAGGTAGTTTAACTGTAAAGGTGCTGCCTCTGCGCAACTGACTTTTGAATAAGCGAAGAGCCAGTAATTTTTCATGATGTTATCATCAAGTCCTATATAGAATTTTTACCAATGCTCCCACAATCGCCGCACCACTACTAATTAAAATTGCACCACCCACGATCCAAAAGCTGGCTTCATAGCGAATGTAGAGGTCATTCAACATCGGGGTTTGACGTTCGGGAATAGAAATCAACCGTCCCGTTGCAGGTTCGTTGCGTCCGGGAATATCCAAATTTACATCAGCAACAACACGGGTTTGGATTTGGGCTACGCCGGGAATTGCTGCCAGTTGGGGCTGTAAGGATTCTGGCGATCGCTTTAACTGCACGAATACGTGAGCGAATCGATATCGATCGTAGTAAATTGCCTGAGATAATTTCAACGATTCGTAAGCACTCAACATCGACACGAAACTGGCAATCCCACAAGCCACTACAAGTGCGATCGCCAGGATTTGCCCCCGCAATCGCCATAAATCTCGAACTAGTACTGAGCGGCGTAAATAAAGCCAGTATTTCAATCACATAACGGTTTGCCTTTGTAAGTCCACTTAAAAG
>NZ_PVWO01000161.1 GCF_003003845.1 Chamaesiphon polymorphus CCALA 037
GCCTGCATCGTGGTGAATCGAAATCGAGACGACAGGTAAAGTACGATTGATGATAACTTGGCGATCGTCGAGACTGGGATTGATATCGGTAGTTCTGGTCATCACTACATTCGCACCCCGATCGATCAGTGCCTGTTGGAGGTATTCAGATACCTGCATATTCACGGTTTTTTCCAGATAGGTATTGCCGTAGGCTCTGCCCACCGCGCCGGAATCGATGCCGCCATGTCCGGGATCGACTACTACAGTCAAGCCGCTGAGAGGTTTCTGAGGATTGCGACTCAGTTGGGGCGGATTGCGGAGGGTAATTACTAAATTATTATTGCGATAGGCGGTTTGATAGCCCCATTGCTGCTGGGCGCGCAGTTGCAGGTTAATTTGCACTCGATCGCTTGTAGGGGCTTGCCAACTAGCTGTAGCGATACCCGTGGTCGGTAAGGTTAGAAACTTATTCGCCGCCCATTGTAGGGGCTGGGCGGTGGGGCTGGCTGGGCTAGGGGATGAGCTACTGCTAATCGCTAGGGATGGGGATGTAGGCGTAGCTGTGGCGATTGCTGGCTGTAGGTTTAGTTGGGAGATGCTGCCCGTAGTGTTGTAAAGAGTAATGCCGAAACCGCGATCGGTCTGTTGGATCTCGAAGGGTACAGGGGCAGATAGCGGCAAGACTAATTCGGTTTTGGCTGTGTCGGCGCGAACATCAGCCGCCGAGATCGTTGCTTGGGTGGTTACGGGCGTGGTTAAAATACTCACGGCGGATGCTTCGATCCACGCGCCATAGTCTAACTGATACCAAGGTACGATCTGTTTGAATCGATCGGGGCCTGTCGTTTGGGCGACAATGCGGGCGCGAGTGCCTTGGGGTAGGGGTGTGACTCGTTGGCAATCGTCATGCGCTCCGGTGCGGGCGATGCCAGATTCGATCGCTACTTCCCCGATCGAGATGGTGTTGGGATCGATCTGTGTAACTGGGGAAATTCTTTCTTGACACACGCTCGGCTGCGACTGGGCAATAACGATCGCATTCCCTCGATCGACCGAAACCAGCACTAGCGATAAACTAATCAAAAATAAACTGGCGATCGCCATCCAAGATCTCAGCTTCATGTACTAATATAGGGTCGAGGTTTTAACCCTGTAGTTTACCGCAGATCGAAAGCTTAAATCAGTTGACAGTTGACTACGCATCACCGCGCCCGGTGGCATTTCAATCCGATCTTTGGAAATTACTGCGTACACGATCGTTATTCCCTCGAAGCATCTGACTGGATCTTAGCTCGATCGACATCTATATCCCCAATTAGCAATAATGTTAAGCTGGTATGGCTGTTAGACGATCGCTGTATGGGATTACCACTCGAAACGCTTAAACAATGGTTTAGCTCGGCTGATGCGAATCTACTTGCTGAGAATGTTGTCTGGATAGTTTCACAAGGTTATCCAGTCTCTCAACATCAGTATTTCTCGCGAAAAGAGGTATTTGAAAAGTTCTTTCCAGAACTCTCGTCTCACTTTTCTAAATGGGGAGCGGAGCCAGAAACATTTATTGAAGCTGGAGACCAAGTGACAGTTAAAGGTCGTTACGTGGGGCGCGTCAAGCAGTCAGACAAGCCGATAGAGGTAGATTTTATACATATTTGGACAGTACATGATGGGGTCATAACAGAATTAGTTGCTGTTGCTGATACCGCTCAGTTTTCAAGACATGACTTATGAGAACAGATCGCTGCATAATACAAGCAATGAGTAAGATGATAAATGTCAAAGCCTCGTTTTAGCTGCATTAACAAATGCATCGCGATCCTAGAATATAGCTGTAAATTTATTACTCTTTCCCAACAATACTGATATTAGTAACAATGTCATATTCATCTAAACCATCTGCCCAGCCTTGTGTAAAGACCTTCGATGAGTTTGTGCAATTGGCGGATTATTCTCTGATGGATACTTTAAATGCCGATCCAGATGCCACGGTCGATGGTGAAGATCGCCGTGCCCGTCAAGTTTTTTCTGGCCATTTCGTACCCGTGACCCCCACGCCGCTGGCAGAACCAGAATACGTCACCCATAGCAGCACTTTTTTTAAGGAACTTGGGTTGAGCGATGAGTTGGCATTTAATGAAAAATTTCGCCATCTATTTTCTGGTGACATCTCTGTAGCGCATGAGCCTATGCGTCGGTTTGGCTGGGCGACTGGTTATGCACTGTCGATTTATGGCACCGAATATATCCAAAATTGTCCCTTCGGGACTGGCAATGGTTATGGTGATGGTCGGGCAATCTCCGTGTTTGAAGGAACCATCAATGGCCGACGCTGGGAAATGCAATTGAAAGGTGGTGGCCCAACGCCTTATTGCCGTGGTGGTGACGGGCGTGCCGTACTCCGTTCGAGCGTGCGGGAGTTTCTAGCGCAAGAATATATGCAGGCTTTAGGTGTTCCCACATCGCGCTCTTTGACACTGTATGTTTCTAAATCTGACACCGTTACCCGACCTTGGTATTCTCCAGACTCCCACTCGATCGACCCCGATATTTTGGTGGACAATCCGGTGGCCATTTCAACTCGCGTTGCACCATCCTTTTTGCGTGTTGGTCAGCTAGAGCTATTTGCCCGCCGCGCTCGCAGTAATGCTCATCCAAGAGCATTAGAAGAGTCGATCGCGATCGTGTCGCATTTAATCGATCGAGAATACAAAAGCGACATCGATCCAAACCTTGGTTTTGCAGATCGATTGGTTGAATTAGCGAAGTTATTTCGCCAGCGTCTGACTTCACTGGTGGCCGATTGGCTGCGGGTTGGTTACTGCCAGGGTAATTTTAATAGCGACAATTGCGCTGCGGGTGGCTTTACGCTCGACTACGGGCCATTTGGATTTTGTGAGATTTTTGACCCTTGGTTTCAACCTTGGACTGGCGGCGGCAAACACTTTTCATTCTTCAATCAGCCGATCGCCGCAGAGGCAAATTATCAGATGTTTTGGCAATCGGTAAGACCGCTGCTGGCAGAAAATGCCGCAGCTTTAGAACAGTTCGATCGAGTACGTGATGGCTTTGCAGAAGCCATGCAAACACAAATCCAAAACATGTGGGCGGCCAAACTGGGTTTGTCTGAATTTAACCCAACGCTATTTCAGGAATTAATGCAGTTAATGACTCAGGCAGAGGTAGATTACACTATCTTCTTCCGAGAGTTGTCCCATATACCAGACGATATTTCAGCATTGAAAAAGAGCTTCTACGTTCAAACTTCGCCCCAACTCGACGAACAATGGCAATTTTGGCTAAAAAGCTGGCGTAACCTCGTCATTAATGGCGGTAATTTGGCTGAGATATCGACCAAGATGAAACAGACTAACCCAAAATACGCATGGCGAGAGTGGTTGGTTGTCCCTGCCTATCAACAAGCCATGCAGGGTAATTACACGTTAATTAAAGAGTTGCAAGAAATCCTGAGCTATCCATATGATGAGCAATCGCAAGCAGTAGAAGATAAATACTATCGCCTCAAACCCAAGGCACTTTCTAGCGTTGGTGGCGTATCCCACTATAGTTGTTCATCTTGATAACGACAGAATATTTGCCCACCATCAACAAATCGCGTTCGCTACTTTCCATTCTCGCGATGGGTGAGTTTCCAGCTCTATAGTGGTGGGCAAATATTTTTGTGCTTGTTCAAAATTCTAGTGTTAAGTTTGCCCACCCTACAATGGGACTAATATAGGGTCGAGGTTTTAACCCTGTAGTTTACCGCAGATCGATATTACCTGAGTATCAGTCTGCACACCATTGCTATAAATCGCCCGCGCCGTGGCGGTAATTTCCCTCCCTGTCGTGCTGGTAGCTTTGGGTAAAATTGTATAATTTACCACCCCAGCGGAGTTAAAATTAGATAAGTGCTAATGATGTATTTATGTCAAAGAATATCGACCACGACCAGTTATTCAAACAACTCATTGGCACTTTTTTCGTAGAATTTCTCGACTTGTTTGTGCCGGAATTAGCTATTAATATAGACCGAGATAATTTAGAGTTTCTACCGCAAGAGTACTTCACTGACATCGTTGAGGGAGATCGCCGAGCGATGGATTTGGTGGTGAGGATTAATTTACGCCGTCGCCCAAATGAGCCGGAGGTGGGTAAGGTGTGGGCAATTGTCGATCTCGAACATCAGTCTAATGCTGAGACTAATTTCCAGCGGCGGATGTTCTTTTATTTTGCTCAGTTACATCGCAAGTATTTGGAGCCTGTTTATCCGATTGCAATTTTCTCGTTTGATGAGCCGAAACGTCAGGAGCCAGATAAGTATCGAGTGCGGTTGCCTGGATTGGATATTTTGGAGTTTAATTTTCTGCGGATTCAATTAAATCAGTTGAATTGGCGAGATTTTTTGAAGCAGAAGAATCCAGTGGCGGCGGCGTTGATGGCGAAGATGAAAATTGAGAAGAAGGAGCGTGCGAAGGTGAAGGTAGAGTGTTTGAGGGCAATTGCTACTCTCAAGTTAGATCCGGCAAGGGTGTCGATTCTGTCGGGGTTTGTGGATACTTATCTGAATCTCGATCGGTCAGAGGTAGTGGAGTTCCAGCGGGAAGTTGCTAGTATTGAGAAGGAGACTGAAAAGGAGCAGGTTATGCAAATTGTGACTAGTTGGATGGAGCAGGGCATCGAGCAAGGGGAGCAAAAAGAGGCTTTGCGATTGGTGTCGCGGGTATTATTTAGACGGGTGGGTGAGTTGGATGCTGGGGTAAATGAGCGATTGCAACAATTGTCTGTAAGTCAGCTTGAGGAGTTGCATGACGCGGCTTTGGATTTTAGTCAAATGGGGGATTTATTGGGTTGGTTGGATGTTCATCGGTAGGAAAAGTCGCTTTGATAAAGCAGGGTAGGGACAACTCATTAATTATCCCTACCCTAATTTTTGAGACTCCAGATCGTGTAGGGTGGGCAAATTTCTTGCTTCATGTCTTGTAAATGTCTAGATATTTTGCCCACCATCCACAAATCGAGTTTGCTATTTTCCATTCTCGCGATGGGTGAGTTTCCAAGCTCTATGGTGGTGGGCAAATATTTTTGTGCTTATTCAAAATTATAGTGCTAGGTTTGCCCACCCTACAATGGGGACTGTTACCACCAACCACCTCTCTTTCCATTGGGGAAGATCGTTAGAAAATTAGTTTTAGATTGTTTTAACTCCTGTTGTGAAATTTTTGCGCCTTTAAGGTTCGCGCCACAAAGATTCGCACCTTTGAGGTTGGTGTTGTCGAACTCTGTGCCGCATAAATCTGCTCCTCGTAAATCGGCATTTTGGAAATTGGTTCGACAAAATAAAGATTGGTAAAGTGAGGCATCTTTTAAAATCGCATTACTAAAATCAACGCGCTCGAATTTACCATTGTGAAGACGGGTTTCTGTAAAGTTAGTACCAGTAAAGTTGATATCACTGAATTTCAGACGGGATAGCCAATTATTCGACAATTGTAGATCGCTCATATCTAATTTGGTAAAAGTTCTCTGTCCGCAGGTAAAGTTACATAAAAATTTGTTTTCGCTTATTCTTAATAATGGTATCGAACTCAACCACTTGTCTAAACTACTCGATCTATCTTTGGGGTTTAAATTCATGCCAGTCAAGATTAGTCTATTTAGTCTGTCACTAATCTGAGGATTTAACTGTTGAGGAGGAAGCAGATTATCTTGTACCATCCGCATCTCTGGTGATGGTGGTATATCACCAGTGACACATGTATATAAAGTTGCGGCTAGCGCATAGATATACTGGGAATCACTCCCATGTTCTGCTTTTGCTGTTGCTAAGTAGAACGGAGATTCACTCTTCATATTTTTAGAGATACTAACAATCAATTCACTCAACCCAATGTCGATTAAGGTTGGTTCTTCTCTCCAGCTTGAAATGATAATATTAGAGGGCTTGATATCGCGATTTAGCGATCGTTCGAGTTTCTCATAGCTAAGTGCATAACCAATCTTTTGGATAATTTCTACAGCTTTATCTTCGCTTAATATTCCTCGATCTGCAATATAATCTTCAAGACGTTCATCGTCGATGTATTCGGTCACTATCGACCAAGTTTCATCTTCACAGAATATTCGGCTGACTTCAAGGAGATGAGAGGTATAATAATTAGGATTTAGCAATTTGCTGCAAAGCCTTTCTTGGAATTGCTCAAAGTTAACTCAGGGTGAACGCATTTAAATTCGAGCGAGAGCCACTAAAATAGGCGATCGATTCTATTCAAGCATCTAACTACAATTATGACAACATCAATCGTAGCCAAACCAAAATATGAGGTTAAATTAACTCAATTTATTGTAGCAAAAAAGCTCGGCTAAATATATTTAGTCGAATTGATATTTGAAGTTAGTTAAACTCAAGCTAGAATAGCTTCTAAAAGTTCGCGTGAATATTCTTCATCAAGACAAGCAAGAAATCGCTTCTTCCTCACACTTAATTTTCGACTCTTGTTTTGACCAATTACATTAACTGCTATATGCCTCAACACTGCAAAATTAGCAGGGGCATTATCTTTTCTGATTCGATTATTGTCTTCTTGAAAAGTCACGTCGAGTACCCAGTGCAACGAATTTTCTATCGACCAGTGACCTCTAATTGCTGATGCTAATTTTTCAATATCATCTTCTAAGCTACTAATAAAATAACGAGTTTCTACGCTAGTTTTTCCATTCACAACTCGCACTGACTCTACCATACCAACACTAGTCAAGTTTTGCCATTTTTGCTCCCGATCTATTGACTTGGCAATATCTGATATCATTAAGTAGTTACGAATTTCTTCTCTACCTCTATTTAGCTCTTTACTACTGAAACTACTCAGCTTGAGACCTTGACCATGAGTTTTAATTGCCTGCTTAAATAGCTGTTCTACTTGTTCGTATAAACTTGGCTGATTCAATTTGACTGCAATTACATAATCTGCTGATTTTTCGACGATTTTTCTGACTATTTCTCGCTGACACCCCATCGCATCAATTGTCACTATACATCCGGCTAAATCTAAAACATTAATCAATTCAGGTAATGCTGTTATTTCATTAGATTTACCCTCAACTTTCCTTTGCCCTAATACCAATCTATTACTTGTTGCCCAAGCACTAACTGTGTTAATTATGCCTCGACCATTCTTGTCATCGGCTGAGTTTCGAGATTGTTTTCCATCAAATGCGATTATTTCTCCTGCGGTTTTTTTGCATATTCCTTTAACCCAGCTTAGGAAAGATTTATTAAATTCTTCGGGACTAATTTGTGAAAATACTCGTGCAAATGTATCATGAGATGGTATTCCATTTGATAGTTCTAGAAATTCTTTCAGCCATTTTTTCTTGGCAATGCCATACAATTCTATCTCTTCCCACCCATCCGCTCCGCATACTACTGCACAAATAGCGATTGTGATAATATCGATTAATTTATGTTTTTTCCTCCGCTCAATTCTAATATCTTTTATGTCGTTAAAGTGTTCCGCTATACTATGCTTAGGCTTTAGCTTCATTTTCCGCGATCTAAACTCTCGATCGATATATTATAATTAATTGGCTACACTTGCTTGCTGCTAAAGCCTTACTGTTTTTCGTTAGTCAAATTTGGAACTAATTTGTCAGAGTTTTTAATAATACAAAATTTAAATGCGTTCGCCCTGAGTGGATAATCCTGGAGAAAATGAGAGATATTGGAAATGGTGGGCAAAGAACCTAGATATTATACTTTAGATAAAGTTAGAAATTTACCCACCATACACGATTAATTATTCAATATGTAGCCATTGCAAAAATTCCCTTACCTTTCCAGCCACGTTCTTTGATTCTTTCTGATAATTCTTGTTGAAAATCTGGCATAATCCGATTGCCATTTTGATTGAAGCAATCGAATAAAGATTTGAGATTAATGCTAGCTTCCTGCAACCAAGGCATTTCTTGGACTAATGTAATCAATTTAGCTAAACATTCTTCGTTACGACCTTTACTAGCTAAATGATAAGCATGTTCTGCTCGAAAATATGGGCTATAGTAAAACTCAGCTTCAGATAGTTTCCAAAATTCTGCCGATTGCTGAGGATCGCTTAATTGTCGTCCGAGTTGAATAGCGAATATGGGGGACGGAACTACTCCATGCTCGATCGAGAAAGTCGCTAAGAACATCTCACCAACAGACTCACTTAGGGATTTAGGAATGGAAGACACACATTTATCATACATTTTACAAGCTCGGTCACAGTCGCCAGACAAAAAATGAGCATCTGCTAAAACAATCTTAAAATGTGAGTTGTTTGGCTCTGCTTGACATGCTTTTTTTGCCCAAACTAATGACTCATCAAAATATGTAAGCGAACATAGACTTTTTGCTAGAGATGCACAATGCGAAGAATAATCTTCTCCTACGTTTCCCTGACTAGCCTCTGTCAAAATATCGAATGCTTGAAACGCATTGCGATCGATTGTTAAGTAATTGGCAACTTGCCAGGGCTGCATGTACTGTCCAACTAGATCATAGATAACTGAAAAAAACAAGCTTTCTTTATCCCAAGTAGATCTAATTTCCATCCACTCGTCATATAGATCTGGAAGTTGTTGATAAGCTGTCATAGGTTGCTTAGTCTGAGGATGCTTAAGATCTATATTCAGTGATTTTAAGCCCGCAATCGACTGAAATTTAGCAATGCTAGCTTTCCATTCTGTATTGAACAAGTCTATGCTGTTTTGAGAAGACATATTAAACTTCTATAAGGAGAGAGTGCGATCGGGTAGTGTTATTATTCCCAGAAAAGTAACCAGAACCATAGGGTAGGCAAGCTGCAAGGTGGGCAAACCTAGCACTAGAAGCATCGATCGCCACAATATTTGCCCACCCGACACGCAATCTCTAGAAACTAGCCAGCCATGCGACCCTTATTCAAACCACTCTGAAGAACGACGAGGACGACACCCACAGCCATAAATCCCAGTCCTAACAAACGGCTGTCATTCGAGGCAAAGGCAACCAGCACTAGATTGAGTACCAACGCGATCGCCGGAACGAATAGCGGCACGCGAAATCCGGCGGGATGAGGCTCGCGGCGGGCGATCGCGATTAAGGACAAATTAACCAGCGCGAACATAATCAGAATTAAGGTAGCGGTTGCGCCTGCTAACACTTGTACCGTGCCCGATACAGCCAACCCGATCGCCAGCGGCAGAATTACCAAAAAGGTGCGGTAGGGGGTCGATCGATCGGGGTGCAATCTGCCCAACCAACCGGGTAACAAGCCTTCGCGGGACATGCCAAACAGCAACCGCGACGAGGTAATAAAATTGAGCAGGGCGGTATTGAGTACGGCAAAAGCCGCCACGATCGTAAAGATCGCGGCGGGGAACTTGGGTTGCGCCCGCGCGACGACATCTAACAAGGGTGCTTTAGAAGCAGCTAGAGTAGCCGGATCGAACACCTGGACTGCCAGCCAGGAAACTAGAATATAAATAACGCCAGCAATTCCCAAGGATAATAGAATCGCGATCGGGACATTGCGCTGGGGATTTTTCACTTCCTCCGCGACATTGACGATATCCTCAAAGCCGATAAACGCATAGAAGGCTAAGGCTGCGCCCTGAATCACCGCCGTCCAACCGATCGGGGTGGAAGTGACGTTAGGATTGACAACTGGAGGATTAGCTCCTCCTCCAGCCAGAAATGCACTCGCCACGACAATTACCACGATTAACCCCGAAACTTCGAGAGTGGTACATATGATATTCAGCAGCGATGACTCTTTCATTCCTCGGAAATTGATAAAAGTCAGTCCAGCAAATAGTGCCAGCACGATCGACCAATCGGGAATTCCTGGCGCGATCGCATTCACATAGCCTGCGAAGGCTCTAGATAGCGTCGCCATCGACACGATACAGGTGCAAAACATCAACCACCCTACCAAGGTAGAGAGCCAATCGATCCCAAAGGCGGTATGGATGAAATAAGCGACACCACCACTTTTGGGCAATCGACTCCCTAGTTCGGCATAACACAAAGCAGTCATACTCGCAACCACCATCGCGACGATAAAAGCCGCCCACACCAATCCCCCCGATAATCCGGCAATTTTGCCCACAACGGCGTAAATTCCCGCCCCTAGGATATCGCCAACACCATAAATGACGAGTGTAGGCAATCCAAACACTCGCTTGAGTTCGTCTGTTTCTGTATTTGCTGCCATTGACTCGATCCAAATGTCAATTACTATTGAGATCTATTCTAGTTGCTTGTAGGTTAAGCCCCTCTAGATAGCGATATAGTGCTGACACTTACTTCGGGTGAGGTTCTAATCATCAAGGATGAAACTGCAAAGAATAAGACTACTAATCTGTTGAACTCGGTCTAAATACTAAGGGTAGTATGTCCTGTGTTACCACTAAAGAAACCGATATAGATCGTTGACATAAAGTCCAAAATCGAACCGTTACTAATGAGAAGAGAATTTTTCGATCGAACCCCTCTTTCGGAGCGATCGATTATGACGATCGAATATCCTCTTTGAGGCGAATCGAGCATTAAAACAAATATTAGACCTGCAATCCAGAAAGCTGAAACAGCTATTTTCTATCAAATGAATCGATCGACACTATGACTCATTGCGATCGCTGCTAGGACGGTTGTGGGGGAGCGATCGCGATCGGAGATTAATAATTATTACAATTAATATCGAATCTCGAAAATTATCTTCCAGAATAATTAGACTGAATTAATTCAGCCTAAATACCCGATTCGGGAGTGTTAGGTGGAAATTTGTCCGTATAACACCCCATTTTTCCGGTATTAGGTGGAAATTTGTCTATCTAACTACCCTAAACGGGGGTATTAGACTGACAGCGTCAGTCTAATAAAGAGTTCGACCGCTTAAGTTATCAGTTGGGGCATGACCTAAAAATCGGCGTTGCTGAATTGATGTATGATATGGCGATCGAGAGTAAGATCGAAGAAAAACAATGAACAGCGAATCAAAGC
>NZ_PVWO01000681.1 GCF_003003845.1 Chamaesiphon polymorphus CCALA 037
TCTCAGGAGAGTCTCGATTCTAATTATAAAATTATAGCGATAGTCACTCTCGTTCGACCCCACCACTTCACATGGTAATTCAATCGGATAAAATCCTCAACAACTCTAATTTTTAGAGCTTTCACTCATCGATAGTATGTTTTAATAATTATGAGCACTAACAATCAAAAAACAGTCAGGTTCAGAGACTCAATCTCTGAATTTAATAATATTAAAGCTAATACCTAGAGTGGTAATCTCGTAATTCAAGTAGCTGATGTACCGAGTTGGATGTTGTGTTTTTCATCTGGCAGGTTAGCTGGTATTAGTGGTGGTATCGATGCGATCGATCGGTGGGATCGAAATCTAGCTTTAGCTTCACTGAATATGCCGATCGATCGATTGGTTAAATCGACAGATCGGCAAGAAATATTTTTAAATGCTAATAAAATCGCTCAAGAATGTGCGATCGAAGAAGTTTTATTCGACATCATTCAATTCAGTCAACAAAAAGGCGATCGACTAGCTTGTCGATTCATTCCCATTAACGATAAAAATACTCAAGTCAAGTCAATTTTACCATTACTAGAGATTCAGCCAATTCTCAGTAAAACCATTCAAGCATGGCAAGAGTGGGAAAAAAATGGATTGGTTAAGTACGCACCGAGTCTATTTCCAATCCTCCAAAGATCTGTCAAAGCTACAGATTTCAAAGATAATAAGAAGCTCCAATTTTTGCTCTTATCGATCGATGGCAGTAAATCGTTACGGAGTTTGGCAATTCATCATCAGCAAAAACTCATCGATGTAGCTAAACTATTAATAACTTCGATCGATTCAGGTTTAATTACGTTATCTCTTACCAAACAATCTACCACTGAGTCTAGAGATACAGAAGAACGTAAGCTTTTTTCCGAACTAGATCGCGTCGAAATTTCTTCACCCACTGCCCAAATTACCGACCAAAAAGATCGCAAAAGCCCACTGATTGCTTGTGTCGATGATAGCCTCTCAGTGTACAAGCATCTAGAAAAAATTATTATCGGACATGGATGCAGATCTTTTGGCGTCCAAGATCCACTCAAAATTATCCCCAGTCTGATTAAAAACAAACCCGATCTAATTTTCCTGGATTTAGTGATGCCAGTAATGAATGGTTATGAAGTTTGCGAACAGATTCGGAAAACACCTTCTTTAACCAACGTCCCAATCATTATTTTGACTGGTAATGATGGCTTGATCGATCGAGTACGTACCAAATTTGTCGGTGCAAATGGATTTTTGGGTAAGCCAATCGAACCTCAATCAATTATAAAAACGCTCGATAAATATCTGGACAAGAAATCATCTGTAAATGTCGATCGGATTGTCAAATCCGCACGCTCGACAGCAGCCGATATCGGTAACCCCATTGGTATTGCCAAGCGAGTTTTGGTAATTGATGACGATCGTAATATTCGCGAAGTTGTCTCGATGTGCCTACACAAACTCAAAGGTTGGGATGTGCTCACTGTCTCGTCGGGACAAGAAGGACTCGATCGAATTTGCCTCAACCATCCCGATGCGATCGTTTTAGATGTAATGATGCCAGAAATGGATGGTTTAGCTTTTTTACGACATTTACGCTCCAACACCAGTACTAAACATATTCCTGTTATTTTATTGACCGCAAATCGCTATTTACCCGACAAAGAGCTATTAACCGAACTTGGTGTCATGGAAGTTATTTCTAAACCCTTTCTGCCGATCGATCTAGTCCGGAAAATAGATCTGGCACTCGGGTTGAATGGTAGTTTGGCGTAGAGGGTAGGTTTTAGGTTTTAGGTCTTAGATGGTTTCTCGCAATAAACCCTGACTGAGTGCTGTTTCCACTCCTTGGAGTTTGCTGTACAACGCCCATCTGGTCGCGTTCAATTCGGTGGCTTTAGCTTTGTATGCGGCATTCACTGACGGATGGATGCCACACACGACCAAACTCATCACATCTGGAGCGATCGCAATGCTTTGTGCGATCGAATTGAGGCTATTGTACCCAGATCGCCCGATCTCCTCGGCACCATTTCAGATTGAGTCAGATCGAGCAAAGCGATTTTTAGCCAACATAGCGAAGTGTGCTGTTTCTGGATCGTCACCACTAATCGCAACGTAACGACTCAAACATCAGTCTTTGGATGGAAACAATAATGAGATCGATCTTTTAACGTGTAGATACTTATGCTCGAATAGCCTCATTAACATCGAGTATTTAAGTCTTCAATCACACTCGATCGACTACCACTAATAACTACCATGAGCTATTCCCCAACTCTCCTCAAAGGTCAAAAAGCATTAGTAACTGGTGGTAGCTCTGGCATTGGTGCCGCGATCGCGATCCACCTAGCCGCTTGCGGAGCTTCGGTAGGGGTTGCGGAATAAAGGCTAAAATCCAGGTTGGAAAGCAGTTACAGCTACTAATTCAGCTACTCAGAGCCAAGG
>NZ_PVWO01000682.1 GCF_003003845.1 Chamaesiphon polymorphus CCALA 037
ATAACTCTCGCACAACCCCGCCCTCCCCACGATTAACCTACAGAATTCCATAAAAATTCCCCTCCTCGGAGCGGCTCGCGCTCGTCGGGTTTCCCGACGGTTTAGCGAGACAAGACAGGGTGCCGCAGGCGGGGGGGGTAGCCCCCTCAACCGTAGCCAAACCAATTAAAAATTATTATAGGAGAACATTATATGACTGTTGCAGCAGAGCCACAGGCGTTAAATTTTGAGTGCGAAACTGGTAACTATCACACCTTCTGTCCGATTAGTTGCGTAGCGTGGCTATACCAAAAAATCGAAGATAGCTTCTTCCTCGTCATCGGTACCAAAACCTGCGGTTACTTCCTCCAAAACGCGATGGGCGTAATGATCTTCGCCGAACCGCGCTACGCGATGGCGGAATTGGAAGAAGGCGATATTTCCGCCCAGTTGAACGATTATGAAGAACTGCGCCGCTTGTGCGAACAGATTAAAAAAGACCGCAACCCCAGCGTCATTGTCTGGATTGGTACCTGTACTACCGAAATCATTAAGATGGACTTGGAAGGCTTGGCTCCACGCCTGGAAGCAGAACTGGGAATTCCGATCGTGACTGCTCGCGCGAATGGGTTAGACTATGCCTTTACCCAAGGTGAAGATACCGTCCTCGCGGCAATGGCAGCGCGGTGTCCCGAAAAAGCTCCCGTCGCTCAAGAAGAAAAAGACGAGCGCAATGCCATCTCCAAACTGATGAACTTCGGACGCAAGAAAGAAGACGTTAAAGCGTCGGATTCGGAGTATAAAGATCATCCCCCGTTAGTATTATTCGGCTCTTTACCAGATCCTGTCGTCACCAACCTGACATTAGAACTGAAAAAACAAGGCATTAAAGTCGATGGTTGGCTCCCCGCTAAACGCTTTACCGAGCTACCCGTACTCGAAGAAGGTTACTACGTTGCGGGTGTGAATCCCTTCCTCAGTCGCACCGCTACCACACTAATGCGCCGTCGTAAGTGTAAACTAATTGGCGCACCATTCCCGATCGGCCCAGACGGAACCCGCGCCTGGATTGAGAAAATCTGTTCGGTATTTAATATCGAACCCCAAGGATTGGACGAGCGCGAAGCCCAAATCTGGGAAGGCTTGGAAGAATACGTCAAACTGATTCGTGGTAAATCCGTCTTCTTCATGGGAGACAATCTCCTTGAAGTTTCGATGGCACGGTTCCTGATTCGCTGCGGAATGACAGTCCAAGAAATCGGCATCCCCTACATGGATAAACGCTACCAAGCAGCCGAACTCGCCCTGCTCGAAAAAACCTGTCGGGAGATGAATTCGCCGTTACCGACGATTATGGAAAAACCCGACAACTATAATCAGTTGCAACGGATTTACGAACTCAAACCCGATTTAGTCATCACCGGAATGGCTCACGCGAATCCACTGGAAGCACGGGGAATTACGACTAAATGGTCGGTCGAGTTTACATTCGCCCAAATGCACGGCTTCACTAATTCTCGCGATATTTTGGAATTAGTAACTCGTCCGCTCCGCCGGAATGACAATCTCAAGGATCTCGGTTGGGAGAAATTGGTCAGAGATGAAGCTATAGTCTAAACTAGCTGATTATTGAACTATGAAACCGAGCCTAACTATAGGCTCGGTTTTTTGGTGACTCGATCCATTTATAGATTAAAATTTTTATATCGATTAAAATTCTTATGGAGTATTACAGATGAGTCAACAACAAGATCAGATAGAAGAAGTAGTACGAAGTTTTTTAGATAAGAAAATAGACGATAGAATTGAAAATGCGGTTAACGATAGAATCGAAAAGAGACTAAGTGATATTAAATGGCTTGTTGGTAATGTTGCAGTTATTTTTACTGCTTTAATTATCGGATCTTATATTAATTTAAACAGCGAAAAGTCTTCTCTTGACACATTTAAAAAAGACTTAAAACAGGAACTAACTGGAAAATCTGGAGAAGCAAAAATAACATTATTAAACACGAATCAATCCGATCTAAAAGGAAGCAAAGTTCATGTGGCAGCAATACAACTGCTTTCAGATTCTTCCGGTAGAATGAAAAAATATCGATTGTTTTTTCCTGTGCAATACAGAAATGATGGAACTGGTATTCCTAAAAAAGTTTTTGTAAAAATATGGATTGGTGGACTTGAAACATATATTGATGACTATTATGAGGTTATAGATGAGGAAGATAAAAGCCTGACAGTATCTATAAAAGTATCATATAATCAAGAATCAACAATGGTTAATTTTCCGCCAACAACAAACAACACTGAGAATTATTATATAGATTTAGACAGAATGCCCCCGAAAAAAGTGTACAATGCAAAAATTAAATTATTTATTGGAGAAGAACAAATTAAATCATCTGAAGCTAACTTCAAGATTGTATTTGATGAAAAAACTAAATTTTTTGATTTATCACAACCTACTGAAA
>NZ_PVWO01000683.1 GCF_003003845.1 Chamaesiphon polymorphus CCALA 037
CTACCAGATCGGGCTGAGTCCGCATGAAAGCAGCGGCTTCCAAGACGCTAGAAGTCAACATGCCGCGTCGCAGTAGCAAGTATTTGAGCAACTCCAGCGGCGAGTTGGCATTCAACATCGATAACGGTTGCTGACTCCCTACCACCACCGCCACTGCCACATGATCGCGTAAGTTTTGCCCCACACCTGGTAAATCGACAACAACCTCAATTCCCAACGATCGCAACTGTTCTGCTGCACCAATGCCAGATAACAGCAACAATTGAGTCGAACCGATCGCGCCACCCGCTAAAATAATTTCGCGAGTCGCATTAACGGTATGTTGGGTTCCTTCTCGTAAATATTCGATCCCAACGGCACGACGATTTTGAGTCAAGATGCGAGTACACTGTGCGCCTGTGAGTACCTGAAGGTTAGAACGCCGCATGGCTGGGCGGAGGAAGGCATCGGCAGTACTCCAGCGACGACCCCGCCGTTGTGTCACCTGCACCCACCCCACCCCATCTAATTGCGCGCCGTTAAAATCTGGGTTATGGGAGATGCCGATCGCCTGTGCAGCTTGAATAAAAGCGCGACTGAGGGGATTGCGATCGCGCAGATCTTCGACATGCAGCGAACCGCTATCCCCATGAAACTCATCGCTGCCCCGACTATTGCGCTCGGAGCGACGAAAATAGGGCAACATATCCTGCCAGCCCCAACCAGGGTTTCCCAAGGCTTCCCAGCGATCGTAGTCAGCCGGAACGCCACGCAAATACATCATTGCGTTAATGGATGTGGAACCGCCCAATGTCCGACCCTTTGCCCAGTAACTTTCCCGCCCTTGCAGTCCGGCTTGGGGAACCGCACTGTAATTCCAGTCATACTCGGTCTTGAACAGCTTGCTGAAGGCAGCGGGAATGTGAATTTCGGGTTTGTCATCGGGCAATCCTGCTTCGAGCAGCAGCACCCGATGGCGCGGATCGGCACTGAGGCGATCGGCCAGAACGCAGCCTGCGGCTCCTGCCCCGACAATGATAAAGTCGTAGTCTGTTCGGTGTTTTTGAACGGAGCGATCGATCGCCGATCGATCTTTGGTATAGTTGACAGCCACAATCGAAAATCTCCTGTGATGTTAGTCCAACTGATACTTTTAGTTTGTGCTGCTTTACCAAGATCGACCAGACCAGTTAAGCCAGCGAAAGACTAACTTAACGTCAATTTCTCCTTTTTATTGCTTTTGAGGCACGAAATGCACTCCAAAGAAGCTATTATTCAAGTGATCGATCGCGATGTTGGCAGCGACTTACTACAGATCGGGTACTTTTTGTTTAACGATCGCCCAGATCGAAAAATATTACTGGCGAAACCTTAAAAAAATCACCCAATGCCTTAGCTTGCACCTTGCTAATTTCCCGCTTGCCACTGAGTACTTCTGAAGCGATGCCTTGAGAACCGAAGACTGCTACCACATCCTTCTGTTTCAAACCACGATCGGTCATCAATTCGGTTAAAATCTCCAGAGGAGTAGCGGCTTTGAGTTGATAGTGCCGTTGTTCAAAATCTTCGATTAAAGTTGCCAACAGTTTGAGCAAGCGGGTTTGCGCGGGGGATAGTTCCTCGCCTACTTTCATTAATTTTTCAGCTTCTGCTAGGTAATATTCGTTTTCAGCTTCGGTTTCGATCGCCTTGGGCTGCACTCGTGCCAAAAGTTCGGCATATTCTAGATCGATCGTCATTGTCATGATTTCCAGTCCTCCTTGTCGTATTCGGCATGGGTCAAGATGTTGCGGACGAAGATCGTCCCACTGCGATAATTAATTTCAGCAATTAGCCGATAATGGTTGCCTTTGATATTAAAAACCGTGTAAATACCCACTAAATCTGCTGATGGATAAGCTTCTCTGAGTTCGACTAGATTCTGCCATTCGGCAGATTTCGCGATGCGATACCAAGTATCTAGCGGAACTTCTGCATCTGCGTGGACTAATGCGAACGCTAGCAGTCTTTTACGGCTGATAATGTGCATGGCAGATTGGGTGCATTTAACCTCTTTAACTATATCTCATTTTGAGATGAGTTTTAATGTCAAATAAACTGTTGGCGGTGCCTCTCCGATAGGAGAATCGCACTCCAAATCGCCGCTACTAAATTCTCTTGCGTTGGGGGAAGAGCATCGGGAATATTATCGGTGGTGTTGAGCCAGACGATCTAGATCTGTTTTGGGGTATGAAGTTTGGTGCCATGCAGCGTGGAATTTTGGGTAGGAGAGCGTTTGTGCACATTGCCAAAGAATTTCGTGACAGCTTTGGGATTTTTTTAAGTTGAGTTCACATACTTCTGCTGTAGTGTGATTTTTGAGTTTCTCGATGACGGAGGGCATTGTTTGTTTAGTTATTATTTTTTTTAAACCATTTGCCATATCAAGGAAGTAATTGCTTGTATTTCCCC
>NZ_PVWO01000684.1 GCF_003003845.1 Chamaesiphon polymorphus CCALA 037
GGATCTTAGTCCACGTAGATGGACTTTGCACCACTAGCCACGACTTCCAGTCGTTGGCACGCCGACGGGAGTAATTGCGGTAAACTAAAAGACCGAACTCGGTTCTACTGGGGAGCAGCCAGTAGAGGTAACGGGGAAAGTTTGGTGCAAAGCCAACACTGTCCCGCAACTGTAAATTGATTCACAGGTGAATCGATAAGTCAGGATGCCCGCCGAGGCGTATATTTCCATCCGTGCGCGGCACACAAATTAAATTAACATGGCCAAAAAAATTCCCGTCACCGTCATCACTGGCTTCTTAGGCAGTGGCAAAACCACCCTAATTCGACATCTCCTCACCCACAATCAAGGACGCCGCATCGCCGTCATCGTCAATGAATTTGGGGAACTAGGCATCGACGGCGAACTGTTGCGCTCCTGCCAAGTTTGCCCCGATGACGAGATCGAAACCCCTAATAATATCGTCGAACTCACCAACGGTTGCTTGTGCTGTACGGTGCAGGAAGAATTTTTACCCACGATGCAAGCTCTGATCGCGCGGCGCGATGACATCGACTGCATCTTAATCGAACCTTCTGGTTTGGCATTGCCCAAGCCGCTAATTACGGCCTTCCGCTGGCCAGAAATTCGTACCGCAGCGACGGTAGATGCGGTCATTACGGTGGTCGATTGCGATGCTGTGGCAGATGGCAGGTTTGCCAGCGATCCGGCGGCTGTAGACGCCCTCAGACAGGAGGATGAAAATCTCGACCACGAGACACCCTTGCAAGAGTTATTTGAGGATCAGTTAGCTTGTGCGGACTTAGTGATTTTAAATAAAGCCGACTTAGTAACCGCCGAACAACATCAACAAACGATCGATCTAGTCAACCAAGAACTCCCGCGATCGGTGAAAATTATTACTAGCGATCGGGGTATCGTAGATGTAGAGACAATATTAGGATTGAACGCCGCAGTGGAAGACCATTTAGAAGATCGTCCCAGCCATCACGATACAGAGGCAGAACACGAGCACGACGACGAGATCGATTCGACACATTTGGTTTTGGACTACGAATTTAACCCCGAACAGTTGCGTAAGCAATTAGAACTCCTTGTCGCCGAACAAGAAATCTATCGCATTAAAGGCTTCGTCGCCGTCCCCAACAAACCGATGCGATTAGTCATCCAAGGTGTGGGCAATCGCTTCGAGCAATTTTACGATCGTCCCTGGCGCACCGACGAGCGACGTCAGACTAAACTAGTATTCATCGGTCAATCGATCGATCCTGTCGCGATCGCGAATTCTTTAGCTGTTGGTGTCGCATCTGGAACGAGATAACTCGTTGACGTAGCCTCTCAGGATGAGAATCGAGTCTAGTTTAAGATCTTTTCAGAAGCAATCGATCGGTAGATACTGGTGGGGAAGGGCGGGTTTGTCCCGATTTGATGGTTGTATACATGAATTTCTAGCATAAACCCGCCCCTACGGTCGATCTATAAAATATATTATTCAGCTATTTATGGATCTGTAGGGGCGGGTTTATGCTAGTCAATAGTCGGGTAAGGTTGAATCTCAAACAAACCCGCCCTCACCACTAGAAAATCTCAAATGCGACTTATAGACCTAGTGAAACCCAACACACCCTACGATAAATATCAAACAACCAATCGGCAAGTCATTGAGGTTTTATAATGGTTGCAGTCAAAGATAATGCGCCACGATTCACTCCCGCAGAGTATTTTGCTTGGGAAGAACAGCAATTAGAACGTCATGAATATATTGATGGCGAAGTTTACGCGATGAGTGGCGGAACTATAAATCATAGCGAAATTGCTGCAAAATTTAATCGATTATTGGGAAATCATTTAGACGATCGCGGCTGTAGAACTCTTAATTCTGATGCCAGAATTAACATCTTAGAAACTGATGACTATAGTTATCCAGATGGAAGTGTGACTTGTGATGAAAGAGATAAGGGTAATACTCAATATATTGTTTATCCATGTCTGATAGTTGAAGTTTTATCAGATAGTACTGAAGCCTATGACCGTGGTGAAAAGTTCTACAGGTACCGTCGCAATCCCATTTTGAAAGATTATGTTTTGGTTGGTACTAAATCGTTGGCGGAGCCTCTCGGAACGAGAATCGCGATCGATATTTATCAGAAGAATGATGCAGGAGAATGGGTAATTATTAATTATCGTGCTGGCGATATTGTCGAACTTAAAAGCATTAACCTCAGTTTCCCGATCGAGCAAGTCTATCGCGGGATTGTATTGGAGTAATGGTAGCATTAGATAATAATAGTCAATTGAATCGATCTGACATGAATTCTTTGAAATTACTATTTACCACTTCAAAGCTAAGTTCTACTCCCTTCCCGCCAGAAGATTATAGAATAAGGTTGTAGATATGTTGAATCGTATTTGAAATTTGGATTGGAGTCT
>NZ_PVWO01000162.1 GCF_003003845.1 Chamaesiphon polymorphus CCALA 037
CCCCTATCCCCTATCCCCTACTTATTAGCAGCAGCGACGCATTCTTGAACTAATGGCATCACGGCATCGACATCTCGCCAGCCGAGGATTTCGGTTACTTTCTTTTCAAGATTTTTATAAGTCTTGAAAAACTCGGAGATTTCATCCAGACGGTGTTGGGGAATATCTTTGAGCGATTTTACGTTGGCATAACGCGGATCTTTGTCGGGGACGCAGAGAATTTTCTCATCGCGATCGCCACCATCGATCATTTCTAACATGCCGATCGGGCGTGCGGCAATTACACAACCTGGAAAAGTCGGTTGGTCCATCATTACCATCCCATCGAGAGGATCGCCGTCATTACCCAAAGTATTCGGGATAAAACCGTAGTCATAAGGATATTGTACCGAAGAAGATAACACTCGATCGAGTGCCATGGCATTCATGTCTTTGTCAAATTCGTACTTATTCTTACTTCCAGCAGGAATTTCGATTAAAACGTTGATAATCCCGTATTTAGGTTGAGCGGGAATGAGGGATAAGTCCAAAATAAAATGCTCCAATATTAAAATTATCGAGAGGATCGCTCCCCCCGATCGCATTTTACTAGGGATTGGGAATTGGATAAAGCTATTGGCGTCCGAATCTGGTGTTTAGTTCATTCGGTAAGCACTGCTGGTGGTAAAGCTGGTAAAGATTGGACTTGGACGCGGCTAGCTGGCGAGTAGTGGACGATCGCGGCGACTGGTAAGATCAGTGTAAAAATCGCGATCGCGCTACCCCAGAATTCACCCCACTTTTTTGGAGGAGGTTCTGTTATAGATTTGCCAGACGGGGCACTTGATTCCATGTGATAAATTATGTTTAACTCGACATTGGTGCTAATTCTCAAGACTGAAGAGGAAAATTATTATTGCACCAACACTTCCATTTTACCCAACAATGGCCGGAGAGTTGTTACATAACTCACAATTATTCGTAATTGTGGTAGTTTTCACTCCGCAACTTTCCCGATTTTGAAATGCTACGCGAACAGCCATACCGCTCGATTCCGCACGGCAGAAGCTACGCAAATGCTTACACTGCAAAGTTTTGAGGCCCGTCCTTCTTTGCGCTATCATCATCTGTAGTGCGATTATGTGGACTGGCGATCGATCTCAACGTAAATATTTTCAGCCTTCTGGCTAAGGCTAAAGCTGCTGTTCGAGATAAGTAGCTGGACTCAATAGACCTCATGCGAAAGTCAGCAGTTAACTGTGATGAGAGGGTAGTTCTATCTGAATCCTAATAATCTAGTGAGATAAAAATATCCTAACCTACTCGATCGCTAACTTAGCGATCGAGATCCTCAATTTAAAGAGTCAGCGATCCTAGAATCATCAACAGAGATCTGTCACTTCAACCAGAAGATGGCGGTTTAAGACAGGAAGCCACAACCTTCCCTTTTGACTTTAATCCCACGATAATCTAGACAAGGTGGTATCTGCTACCGCGATAATATCTGCCCACACTGGGCTTTAGACTTAATGTAAAAAGTCAGACTCAATGGTAGATCCAATCTGTCTTCACCTCCTAAATTTATCAATATGTCGTTAAGTTTATATCCAATTATCAGGAAACTAGGTGAAGGCGGCTTTGGTACTACGTATTTAGCCACAAATACATTGATGCCTTCCCAACCTTACTGTGTCGTCAAACAGCTAACGCCAACATCAACAGATCCGAAAGTACAGCAGCTAATTAAAGACCGATTTAAACAAGAAGCAATTACTTTAGAACATTTGGGCAAGGACAGTAACGGCAAAGTTCCCAGTCTTTATGCTTATTTTGTAGAACGGGGAGAGTTTTATCTCATCCAAGAGTATATAGATGGTCAAACCTTAAATGAGCGAGTACAAACGCAGGGACTATTTACTGAAATCCAAGTTAGACAATTACTCACCGATATTCTGCCCACACTAATCTATGTCCATCAACGGGGAATAGTTCATCGTGATATCAAACCTGACAATATCATGCTGCGCCATCGCGATGACAAACCGATTCTGATCGACTTTGGTGCGGTGAAGGAGATAATGAGTACGATCGTCACAGCATCAGGGGCTACTGCTCAGTCGATTTTGATTGGGACGCCTGGATTTATGCCGATCGAACAAATGTCTGGTCGTCCAATGTTTGCTAGCGATATTTACGCATTAGGTTTAACAGCTATCTATCTTCTGACTGGTAAGATGCCCACAGAAATTGAATCCGATCCCGATAGCGGCAATCTAAATTGGCAGTCTTTAGCTCCGAATGTATCACAACAGTTGGTAAAAATACTAAATAGATCGATTCAGCATTTATCCCGCGATCGATATCAGAATGCACAGGAAATGTTACATGACTTAAATATTTCCTCATCACCATCTACACCAGCACAAAATATCGGATCTCCTATTCCAATTCCAAATGATTATGAGAAAACGTTGTATGTTCCAACGCCGACAACAACTCGTAATTCTGAAAGTAGCCAAGCTAGACCCTTAATAGCAACATTGATTGCTACGATCGTCGGGGTTGGATTAATCGGCTTTTTAGTGCTAGGTTATAATTCTAGTCGTAAAGAGTCTAGTGCAAACAAAAATAATGGCCAGCAACCTGTTGCTAATAATAACGATCCAGTAACAAATAGCAATTCTAAGATTACAAGTAATTCTAATTCTACGAACGCTCGTAGCAATGAATCCAGTAGAGAAAATACTACTAGCAATACCGCTCGTAGTAAAACATCTAGTAGAGAAACTACTGCTGATAATACCGCTCGTAGCAATAAACCTAGTAGAGAAACTACTACTGACAATATCGATCGTAGTAATGAATCCAATAGAGAAACTACTACTGACAACATCGATCGAGATCCAAAAGATACCGTTCGAGATTACTACTCTAAAATTAATAACGGAAACTATTCTGGAGCATGGAATTCTCTCCCTACAGCCCTTCAAAATAATAAATCCGTACATCCCAATGGATATAATTCTTTTTTGGACTGGTGGGCAAAGCAGGTTGCAGATGTTGAAGTTCGGCAGACCAACTTAGTTTCACAAACAGATCGAGATGCAGTGGTTGATGTAGAGATCGAGTATCTGATGAGAGCGGGAGGAGTTTCACCTCAGAAAATTCGTTATGTTTTAAGCAAAAACGATCGAACTTATGAATGGGAAATCCAGAGAATTGGACTTAGATAAAGGTGTGCGATCGAGAGATCTCGCTCGTAATGAATCACAATAAAACTGATGAATCATGTAGGAGCGATAGACTTGCAGGAATCCGATCGCTACAACTACTTTCTATTCAGTATGCTACTTAGAAATCTTCAGTCGATCGATAGATCGATCGTGCCTAAAGACAGTTGTTACAGTGTGAAAAACTGCTTTTAATATGTTCAGTCTCGCTAGTATCGTTTTTCCCCATCAACTTTTTCGCACGCATCCCGCACTCATTCCAGGCGGATTCGTGTATCTGGTAGAAGAGTGGTTATTTTTCCATCAATATCGGTTTCACCAGCAAAAGCTATTAATCCATCGCGCCACGATGCGAATGTATGCCGATTATCTGACTCAGCAAGGGTATGAGGTACGCTACATTCCAGCCACCGATAAGGAGTGCGATATCCAGAAGCTCATCCCCAAGCTTGCCAGTGTGGGCGTGCGAGAATTGTACTATGCTGATGTCGTAGATGATTGGCTGCGCCAACGGTTGACAGGGGGAGCCAAACAGCAGGGGATCGTACTCAAAGAATTTCGCTCGCCAAACTTTCTCGAAGATCCTAGCGATATATCCAAGTTGTTCGACAGCCGCAAGCACCTCAAGCAGACAGATTTCTATATCAACAGACGCAAACATCACGAAATTTTACTAGATAAATTTGATAAACCGTTGGGTGGTAAGTGGACTTACGATGTCGATAATCGCCAAAAATTTCCCAAGGGTAAATCTGCTCCAGATTTCGATTTACCCGTAGCAAACGAATATGTCATCGAAGCGCAAACTTACGTTCGCCAACATTTTGGGGACAACTATAGCTCGGTAGAACAGCCATTCGATCGAGGGTTTTACCCGACGACATATAGTGAAGCAGATGATTGGCTGGCGGACTTTTTAACCGTGCGCTTTGCTGAATTTGGCGTGTATGAAGATGCGTTGGTTTTGGCAGAGCCGATCTTGCATCATTCGGTGCTATCGCCGCTGCTAAATACCGGACTGCTCTCACCCCAACAGGTAATCGATGCCGCGCTAGCAATGGTGGGTAAAGTACCGCTCAATAGCATCGAAGGCTTCGTGCGGCAGATTATCGGCTGGCGCGAGTTTATGCGGATTACCTACGAGCGACGGGGAAGAGTCCAGCGCACGCGCAATTATTGGGGTTTTACGCGCAAGGTTCCCGAGAGCTTTTGGCAAGGAACGACAGGGATCTTACCGCTAGATGCCACGATTCACAAGGCACTCAATTGCGGCTACTGTCACCATATCGAGCGGCTGATGGTAGTTGGCAATTTCATGCTGCTATGTGAATTCGATCCTGATGATGTGTTCCGCTGGTTTATGGAGATGTTTGTCGATGCTTATGACTGGGTGATGGTGCCAAATGTCTATGCGATGAGCCAGTTTGCCGATGGTGGCGGGATGTGTACCAAACCTTATATCAGTGGCAGCAATTATTTAATGAAGATGAGCGACTACCCTAAAGGCGATTGGCAAGTAACTTGGGACGGATTATTTTGGCGATTTATGCACGTTCATCGCGATTTCTTTTTGAGTAATCCACGCTTGGGTATGTTAGTAGGCACCTTCGATAAAATGGTTCCAGCAAAGCAACAACAGCACATCGTAGCTGCGGAAAAGTTCTTGGGAAGTTTAGATAGTGCCGCTTAGAACGTAGTGGGATTGAAAATTCTCGCTAGTATTATAAAGTCTGCCGATCGAATCGCTCGATCGAATTTCTCGATCGAGCGTGCAGGTGCTCTGAATCAATCAATCGAATAAATCTCGATCGCTATTAAAAAAATTGTGGGTCGTTCATAATTAAGCCACATTTGGACTAAGATTAATTCGACATCCAAATAACGACTTTTATGTCACATCAGCTCTCACAATTGACGGCACTAATTGGCCTCAGTGCCACGATCGCACTCGGACAGCCGAGGATTGCATCGGCCAAAACTTCAGTCGAGATCGGTGAGACAGCTAAAGCAATTACCGTATTAATTACCGAACCCGATAGCGTTGGTTCGGGCGTTATTCTCCAACAGCAGGGCGATATTTATACGGTGCTCACCGCCGCTCATGTGGTGAAAAATAAAGTTAGTTATAAAATTACCACCCCAGACGATCGATCCTATCAAGTCATTAGCAATTCGATCCGCTCGGCTCCTGGCAATATCGATTTGGCCGTCATCAAATTCAAGTCAACAACTAAATATCCCACGGCCAAACTAGGAAACTCTAATGTGCTCAGATCGGGAATGGATCTCTATGTCGGTGGATTTCCAAGTACGAGTAGAGCCATCACCGAGCAAGTATTCGTGTTTAGGGAAGGGAAGGTTTCCGCCAATAGTAATAAGACCTTCGAGAAAGGTTATTCCCTTGTCTACAGTAACGATACATTACCCGGAATGAGTGGGGGAGCGGTATTAAATAGCGAAGGCGAATTAGTTGCCATTCACGGTAGAGGCGATCGCGATGAAAACAATATCAAAACCGGATTTAATCTCGGTATCCCCATCAATCGCTTTGCGACGATCGCTAGTAACATGGGAGTCGATCTCGGCGGACAAGTAGCCACAATTCCCCAGAATACGGCACCGAGATCGGATGATTACTTTGCATCAGCAGCCCAGAAATACGCGAACGGCGACTATCGGGGCACACTTGCAGACTTGGATCGAGCGATTGCCCTCAACCCTCAATCTGTCATTGCCTACGTCGGTCGCGGTATGGTCAAATATCAACAGCTCGACGACGCACAAGGCGCGCTAGCTGACTTGAATCGAGCGATCGCTCTCGATCCTAAACTTGCCAATGCCTATAACAATCGTGGCGTTCTCAAAGCTCAAAAGCTCAACGATGCGCGGGGCGGACTTGCGGACTTAGATCGATCGATCGCCCTCGATCCTAAATTTGCCCAAGCATATAACAATCGCGGTAATCTGAAATATCAACAGTTCGACGATGTGCAGGGCGCACTTGCTGACTTGAATCGCTCGATCGATCTCGATCCCAAAGTTGCCAAAACCTACTACAATCGCGCTGTGCTCAAAAGTGAAAAACTCAACGACGATCGGGGCACACTTGCAGACTTGGATCGAGCGATCGCCCTCAACCCCAAATATCCTTTTTATTACTACTATCGCGGTAATCTGAAAGCTCAAAAGTTCGACGATGTACGGGGTTCAATTAGTGACTTGAGCCAAGCGATCGCCCTCAACCCTAAATTTGCTAATGCTTACAACAATCGTGGTTTTCTAAAAGCTCAAAGTCTCAACGATCTTCCCGGCGCACTTGCTGACTTCGATCGAGCAATCTCGATCGATCCTCAATATGCTAGTCCGTATTTTAATCAAGCGATGGTCAAAGCCAAACAAAATAATATCAAAGGTGCGATCTCAGATATGCAGCAGGCGGCAAAACTATACCAACAACAAGGCAAACAACAAGACGCTAGGGAGGCGATCGATCGCATCAAACAATGGCAACAAACTAGCAATAATTCTAGTTTTTAGACAGTCGATCTGCTGTGAGGGCTTTTCAGAAGCGGAGCCAGAAGCCCTTAAAACAATCTGCCGCGATAACGCTCGCGGGCTTCAAACGTTCGCGGAAGCTAGATTATATAACTTTTTTAGCATTGACGAACTAGTCTTGCAGTGCTCGATCGACAGTTGGGTGACTCCCGCTCCACCCATACTAGCCATTACCCTGCGATAATATCGATAGTCAAACCCTACCGAGATAGGGCGAGTAAACTAACGCAAAAAATCCGATGAGACTGTCCAAAAGCTTATTTGTCACCCTTCGCGAAGAACCAGCCGACGCCGAAATCCCCAGCCATAAACTGCTCCTGCGCGCTGGATACATTCGCCGGATTGGGAGTGGCTTGTATGCTTATCTACCCCTAATGTGGCGCGTATTGACGAAGGTACGGCAGATTGTCAAAGAAGAAATGGATGCCACTGGCGCGCAAGAATGTCTGCTCCCCCAACTGCAACCCGCCGAATTATGGCAACAATCGGGACGCTGGGATACTTATACCCAAGCGGAGGGGATTATGTTCGCCTTTACTGACAGACAAAAGCGGGAAGTGGCTTTAGGCCCAACTCATGAGGAAGTCGTGACGGCTGTCGCGCGCGATTTGATTAAATCTTATCGTCAATTACCCCAGCATTTATATCAAATTCAAAGCAAATTCCGCGATGAAATTCGGCCTCGGTTTGGGTTGATGCGCGGACGGGAATTTATCATGAAAGATGGTTATTCTTTTCATGCGGATGCCGAAAGTCTCAAGGCTACTTACAATGACATGCACCATGCCTACTGCAACATGCTAGAGCGATGCGGCTTGAAATATCGAGCTGTAGATGCCGACTCTGGCGCGATCGGGGGTTCTGGTTCGCAGGAATTTATGGTGCTGGCTGATGCGGGTGAAGATGATGTGATGTTTACGGCGGATGGTAAATATGCCGCCAATGTGGAGAAGGCTGTTTCGCTGGCTCCCGAAGCTGTCGCGTCAAGTTTTACTAGTTATGAAGTTAAAGATACGCCAAATACAAATTCGATCGATAAACTCGTGAAGTTTCTCGAATGCGATCCGACTTCGATCGTCAAAAATGTTCTTCAGCAAGCTGTCTATGATAATGGCAAGACGGTTTTAGTCTTAATTAGTATTCGGAGCGATCGCGAAGTCAATCAGGTTAAATTAACCAACGAATTAGTTAAATTAGCTCCTAATTATGGAGCCAAAACAGTCATCGCCCTAGAAGTACCGGACGGAGTGGCGATCGATAAATGGGCAGCCAAACCCTTACCACTCGGTTATATCGCTCCCGATTTGAGCGATGAATATATCGCGGCAAGTCCTAACGTGCATCCTCAATTTCTGCGGATTGTCGATCCGGGTGCTGCGAGTTTGACAAACTTTATTACGGGGACAAATGAGTCTGGCAAACATGTTGTCGGTGCTAACTGGAATACTAATTTCCCACTTCCAGCCGTAAATGTAGATATTCAAAAAGCTCTGGTGGGAGATCGTGCCATTCACGATCCGACTCAAACCTTAGAAACCGCACGCGGTATCGAAGTCGGCCATATCTTCCAACTCGGAACCAAGTATTCCCAAGCCATGGGAGCCACTTTTACCGACGAGCAGGGAGCCGAGCAGCCATTAGTAATGGGTTGTTATGGCGTGGGTGTATCGCGCCTCGCTCAAGCCGCCGTCGAACAATCTTACGATAAAGATGGGATTATTTGGCCTGTCGCGATCGCGCCTTATCATGCGATTATCTGCGTGCCCAATATTGCCGACGCCCAACAAATGGAGGTCGCAGAACGCCTCTACACCGAGTTAAATCAGATGGGGGTCGAAACTATCCTCGACGATCGCGACGAGCGGGCAGGGGTCAAATTCAAGGACGCAGATTTAATCGGCATCCCCTTCCGGATCGTCACTGGTCGATCGCTCAAGGATGGTAAAGTAGAAGTCGTCCAACGTGCTACGAAACAATCGCAAGATATTGCCGTCGAGAATGTTGGAGCGACGATTAAAGACTGGATCGCACAGGGGTTGGGAGTTGGGAGTTAGGAGTTGGGAGTAAATTAAAACCTGCGGTTTTAGTTAGGTTGAGAGCATAAGGCCATTAACATTACCATCAAACTTCTCCCACAACTACCGCTCCCACCCAGATCTCCCTACCAACTCCTAACTCCCAACTCCCAACTCCCAACTCCCAACCCAAAAATGGAACTAATCACCATCCTCCTCTCGGGTATCACCGCATTATTTTCACTCACTGGAGTAGTGGTCGATAAGAATGTGGAAACTGCCTTGTTGTCGCAGCTCAACCGAGCCGAACAACTACAAGTCAGAACTGATAATGCGCCCCCACACCAGATTATCAATGGCAAAATTAACAAATTGCGGATTGCTGGGCGAGGTTTGTGGGTGACTCGGGATCTGCGGATCGACACTTTAGAGATCGAAACCGACCCCTTAGCGATCGATCTCAGAGCAGTCCAAGCCGACGGCCAAACACCGCGTGCTTCTTCACTCCAGCAGCCAATTCAGGCGGGCGTCAAGTTAAAGTTCAATGAGGAGGATTTAAATAATTTTCTAAAGTCTCCGGATGCGATCGCGCAACTCCAGAAAATGACTACTAGTACTCTCGGCGGTGCTGCGGCTGGTTCTCTCAACAAAGATTACCAAATTACCAATCCGCAAGTGAGATTTTTGGCCAATAATCGCATCGCAATCCGAGCCGAACTCCAAGACCCTAATTCTAGCGAAAAAATCGCTGTCAATCTCGAAACAGGTGTCAGCGTCATCGGTGGCCGCAAATTTCAATTAGTGGAACCGAACGCTACGGTTGGTAACACGCCAGTCCCGCAATTTTTGCTAGCTGGCTTGACTGCCGGAATGGGCGAACGTCTGAATGTAGATATGTTAGAGCAACGCGGTCTGACAGCGAGAATTCTCCAGTTTAAAGTCAATCCCCAACAACTAGAGCTGGCCGCTTTTGTCCGCGTCGCTGGGCGCAAAGACTAACCTCTGGCGACAAGATTAGATGCCCGATCGGGGCGATCGATCTAATTATGTACTAATGGATATAGATCGTCGCCGAATGTCTGTTCGAGCAGTTAGACTATTAATGGAGCAACACACGATTATCGTAAGTGCTGACGAAAGTAGGTCGATGGACGGGGGCGCATTTACCAATTGCTAATTATCAGCTATTGTTTGCCTTGTCCGAGCAAACAATATCTAGTACCATCTTGCGACCAACGGCTGAGTGTCGATCGGTTTTAACGATTTATAGGAATTTTAATTATGGAAGAACGAAAATCTATATCTAAAAATGTAGTTGCTACCATTTCAGCAATAGCTTTAGCGGCGACTGTTGCTGGTGGAGGCATCGCCTGGTTGACGATGCAAAATCGCCCCCAAACGAGCAAACCCAACACGATAACTCCGTCCAATCCTATTACTGTCGATCCGGCAAAAGTACAGACGCCGACGGCTACGCCGATCCCGACGGCTACCACCACGGTTGCGGCACCTACCTTTCCCGTTCAAACACCAACAACTGGTGTGGAGACTACCAAGCCCACAACCCCATCGTTCGCTAACAACAATAGCGATACTGTTAAAATTTGGCGATTGGATGATGATGGGAAGAAGACTTTTTTGGTACCCCAAGATCGACCCAATCCCAATCCTGGTAGTACAGCTTCCAGCCCAGATGCGCGCGTCAAAAATTCGCTCTCTAGCTTGATCGCCTCTGCTGGTAAAACCGATGGTAAACTCACCTCGACCATCCCAGTGGGTACGAAAATATTGAGTGCCAAAGTTATGGCAGATGGCATTCATGTCGATTTATCGAAGGAGTTTACCAAAGGAGATGGCGCGACTTCGATGATTGGGAGATTGGGTCAAGTCGTGTACACGGCTACAGCTCAAAACCCAACCGCCCCAGTGTGGATTACGGTCGAGGGTAAGAAATTAGAAGTACTAGGCGAAGTTGGGGTCGAAGTTAGACAGCCAGTCACGCGTGAAAGTTACAATCGAGATTTTCCGATTACGCCCAGCAGCACGACTAACCCGTAACCCGAATTGGGTTCAAAGTCCGATCGACTAGTAGTCTCCGGCATAAATCTAGTTACTATTTTGGCGGGGAGCGGGGAG
>NZ_PVWO01000163.1 GCF_003003845.1 Chamaesiphon polymorphus CCALA 037
GTGGATGGGTGGACGGGGGACGGGGTGACTGGGAAACGGGGACTGGGGGACAATGAATCGCTCTTTTACTCATTACTCATTACTCATTACCCATTACTCATTACCCATCCACCCATTAATGCCGAGGAGTAAGTCAATGAATCCATTCTAAAATACGATTCCAGCTCCACCAGGGGTCGCGATCGATATTTAACTTTTGACAAGCTTGGCTGCTGATATGTCCGACATGTCCGCCGTGGGGTGTGAGCAAGAGATCGATGTGGGGTTGCTTGCTGGCAATAGCGCACAGTTCTGGCACTAGAGTGGGATCGAATAGCGGGTCGTCAGCGGCATAAATAATCAACACGGGTTTGTTGAGATCTGCCAAAAAATATAACGGACTAGTTGCCGCATAATAATCTCGTACCGTCTTAAAACCCAGTCTGGGAATGACCAATTCACGATCGAATCCCCAAATAGTCGTCGCGCGTTCGATCGCGGCTGGGTCGATTTCGGTAGGATGATAGCGATGTAACTCGCTAGCTAATTTTCGCAGTTCTTTAGAGATCGCGCGCTCTAAGTACTTGCCCACCGGATGTGCCATCAAATAAGTTAAAGATCGATCGGATTCTAGACTGGGACAAATAACCGCACCGCCAGCAATTTCTGGCACGTCACGACCTGCTTTAACGCCCCATAGAGCCAACTGACCCCCCAAAGAATACCCAACCGTCCACATCGGTGCCGGACAGCCTAGCTGGAGCGATTGGCGGGCAATCCGGACGAAATCTTCGCCCTCATGCAGACCATCAGAAGTTAGTTGGGGCGATAACTCAGCAGTCTTGCCATGAGCGCGCCAGTCAAATAAGACGACAGCATAACCTTGGGCGTAAGCCTTACGACCGAAGATCCTTAGAAACCATTGGTTCTCTAAAGTTCCGGTGATACCGTAGGTAGCGACGATCGTCCCTTTAGGATTCGGGGGGATGGCAAAGATGCCAAAGATCGGCACATCGTCATCGCCACTAAAAATGTGCTCCTGATAAATTGGCTCTGGCTCGATCGTATATTTTTCCCAGTTGCGGCTCATTCGCAGCGCGCTATAGAGTGTCATCGAAAGACCAGATTGCAGCCACCAAGGCGGTGTATATTGAGGATTCAATGTCTTAATGGCAGGATGAAAGATTTTGGAGCATACTTATTTAATTTTAATCTTCAAACTTGCATGTTATGCAAAGTAGCGATTCTCCAAAGGAGCGACTGAAATCACGCGGAGGTTTCCTCCCGTTTGTGTGCGTCAAGACAAGACAGAGGCTCCACCAACGCCTAAAATGATTAGTTATTGTTAATAGACACCGCTCGTGAGATCCCAAAGATAATGACAATCTGAGGGCATAATGAGTATACATCCGACCTGGAGCGATCGTGGTTGCACAGATAATTGTCGATCGACATCAAATAGCTATGGATAAACTGGAGCGCGAGCCACATATCGCAGCAGTCATCTTCGATCTTGATGGCGTTATCGCTAATACAGTCTACTATCACTACCTCTCATGGCAGCAATTAGCTGATGAAGAGGGAATTCCCTTCGATAAGCACACTCACGACGAGGGAATGCTCGGACTCAATCGTGAAGATGCACTGCAATATCTATTGGGAGATCGTGCTAGCAAGCTAAGTCCGATTCAACAGCAATTATTATTAAACCGGAAGAACGATTACTACCTTCAACTAATTAACGAACTTAATTATGATAATCTGCTGCCCGGTATTGGTAATTTATTAGTAGAACTCCATGCCGCTGGTATCAAAGTTGCGCTCGGCTCATCGAGTAAAAATGCCGAAATAGTCTTACAACGTCTAAAGATCCGGCATTTGTTCGATTTCCTAGCTGATGGTAATAGTGTCTCGAATCTCAAACCTTGCCCTGATGTCTTTCTCTACGCAGCAGAAGCTCTGGGTGTCGCTCCAGCTAATTGTTTGGTCGTCGAGGATGCCCCCGCAGGGATTGCAGCAGGTTTGGCCGCTGGGATGTGGGTTTTAGGAGTTGGCCCCTACGAACGTTTGGCACGAGCGCATTTAGTCCTCCCGACTTTAGCAGACATCGGTTGGGCGGATATTGTGGAGAAGGTTAATTATTACCACAAATCGGGAGGGTAGAAAGTGTGGTCTTAAGCAAAGCTCAAGACCACACTTTTCGCTTTCTGTCCCGATCCAAACACATGCTCCTGCACTCTTGAGTGTGATTTCAGTCGCAACTTTCAACTTTTAAGGACATAAGCTTGTAATCGATCGGATAAATAATGCACTCGATCTGGATAAACTGGCAATCTTGGCTGTAAATCCCAACCAGCACTAGCGAGTAAACTATTTAGTTCAGATAGCTGCAAATGATGATAGTCGGGATTGACTTCATCTTTAGGCACTATGCCGCCTAAATCTCGCGCCCCCGCAGTCAGACAAGTTAATAATAGATCGGGATTAGGAATTAAATTCGGCGGAATCTGAACCGTAATGTCGATAGGTAATATCTGTCTGGCTAAACTAATTACTGCTGGTAACTTTTGAATGTCAAAGCCCAATCCGGCAAAACTTTCTTGGCTGCCTGGACTATAAGGTTGGAGGATTACTTCTTGAATATGTCCCCAGAGACAGTGAAGATCGGCGATCGCTTGGAGACTAATTTCCCAATCGGCTTCAGCTTCGCCGATACCTAATAGTAACCCCGTCGTAAATGGGATTTTTAATTTGCCAGCCCAATTGAGTTGTTCGAGTCTAACTGCGGGTAATTTACTCAGTGCGTGACGATGCACTCCAGCGAGCAAAGCTGGATCGAGAGCTTCTAACATCAATCCCATCGATACATTAACTTCTGCTAATTTCTCCATTTCTTCAAAGCTCAAAGGGCCAGCATTAGTATGTGGTAAAAATCCCATCTCTAACGCTAGATTGCACAGCTCATAAATCCGATCGAGCCAAGCTTGGCGGCGAGAAGATCGGGGATGCACCTCGCCGCTTAAAATCAAGATTTCACAAATATTCTTGTCCTGAAGATCGGCCAAAATTTGAGTTGCTCGATCGAGTGTCATCCAGAGATCTGTACCTGGATCGACGCGAAAGTTGCAGTAACTACAGCGATTAAAACACTCATAAGTCGGAACGATCGTGTATGCCGGACTGTATGTAATAATTGGCATCTAAATAGATAAGATACAGTGTAAATCTAGTTACTATTTTGGCTGGGAGCTGGGATCCAGAAATTGCAGCATAATTTCCACCGTCTCGTACTAAAAAGATTTAGGTGGCGCACCATAGCGGATGCGATTGTATTCTTCTACCAATCTACTTTCATCGACGGATTTTTGTTCTTGAACTAATAGATTGCCAAATTCAATCAGCCGAGCGAGCGTAAAATATGGTTTCGGGAAAGTGGGTTTGATACCAGATGCCGGATTGACAACTTCGATCGATAGTCGCTCCAAGCCGACTTTGTGAATGAACTCTCTAATTTGTTCGTCATAAATCCTAGCGCGCATCGCTGCGAAAAAATCGACGGCTCGATCGGGAAATCGATCGACTAAATTAACTATTTCGCGCTCGGAAATATTATCTGGGGCAAATATGCCACTGACAATCCCAATTTTATCCTCACGCGTCGGCACCCAATAATATTTTTCCATGCGTCCATCGCGGATTAAGGGCGCGTAGAGAGTCGATAAGTCGTTGCCAGTGACAATAATCGGAATTCGCGGTAATGGTGTCGAATCATAACTACCTGGTAACTGTACGTTCGTCGGATGGTCGGCAATATTCATCAACGTAGCATTGACCAACTGCGTATTGACAGTATACTGAGTCCCCTGGTCGAATCTTCCCGCCCCAGCATCGATATCATTGATGACTAATACCGCCATTTTGCCGCGCACCTTAATGATTTCGGCGGCTTCGCGGTAGCGCAACCGAATCAGCCGCGCCGAATCGCCTGCATCGGGACTTTCCAATTCCCCCGCCGAAATGTGGATTGCTTCCACCTTCATCCGATCGAAGACCAATTCACACTGAAAAGTTTTTCCCTCGCCTTTACGCCCATGTACGCCCAGAATCAGCGGCACTTTTACCCCAGGTAGATCGAGAAAATTTTTGGTGATGTGGACGGCTAATTTATCCAAGAATGCAGGCGCGATGTAGTAATCCATGAGTGAGGGGATAGTGGATAGTGGATAGTGGATCGTCAATCGTCAATCGTCAATTGAGTTTAGCGCGCAATGCGCGTAAGATCGCCTTCAAAATCAGATCTTTAACAACTAGCTCGCTACTATCCACCAACCACTATCCACTATTCACCAACCACTATCCACTATTCACCAACCACTATCCACTATTCACTATCCACTATTCACTATCGATCGCCGTTTCCTGTTATTGTGGATGGGAGAAAATTTGAGTTGAGAAGATAAACAACATGGGGACGACTTACCAACGGGTATTGCTCAAGTTGAGTGGGGAAGCCCTAATGGGCGATCTTGGTTATGGCATCGATCCGACGATCGTCCAAGCCATCGCGCAAGAAGTAGCCGAAGTCGTTGCTAGTGGTGTTCAAGTCGCCATCGTCGTTGGTGGTGGCAATATTTTCCGTGGAGTCAAAGCTTCCGCTAAAGGCATGGATCGAGCTACGGCTGACTATGTGGGGATGATTGCCACTGTGATGAATGCAATTACGCTTCAGGATGCGTTAGAACAGAAAGGGGTACAAACCAGAGTCCAAACCGCGATAGCGATGCAGGAAGTCGCCGAACCCTATATCCGTCGCCGTGCCATTCGCCATCTCGAAAAAGGTCGGGTAGTGGTGTTTGGAGCGGGTTCTGGGAATCCATTCTTTACCACCGATACCGCCGCCGCGCTGCGTGCTGCTGAGATCGATGCTAATGTGATTTTTAAGGCTACCAAAGTCGATGGCGTCTACGATGCAGACCCCCAAACCAATCCTGATGCCAAACTGTTTAAGAGTTTGACTTTTAAACACGTTCTCGATCGGGATTTACGGGTGATGGACAGTACGGCGATTGCCATGTGTCGGGAAAATAATATTCCCATTATCGTCTTCAATTTATTTGAACGGGGCAATATTCAGCGAGTGGTAGCGGGTGAAACAATTGGTACTTTTGTAGGTGGTTCTTGTGAAATTTGCTGATGTCGAAGGTCATATGCAGAAGGCGGTGGAATCCGTCGGACGCTCGTTTAATACTATTCGCACCGGACGGGCGAGTACTAGCTTACTCGATCGAGTCACGATCGATTATTATGGGACGCCGACGCCATTAAAGTCGCTGGCAAATATCGGCACGCCCGATTCGACGACGATTACCATTCAACCATTCGATCGCAGTAGCATGAGCACGATCGAAAAAGCAATTTCGCTCTCAGATATTGGCTTGACTCCCAATAATGATGGTTCGACAATCCGGCTCAATATTCCGCCACTGACTGGCGAACGTCGGAAGGAATTTGTCAAACAAGCTAGTAAGTACGCCGAAGAAGGTAAAATTTCCGTCCGTAATATCCGTCGCGACGCGATCGATTTTGTCAAAAAACAAGAAAAGGCTAGCGAGATCTCTGAAGATGAATCTAAAGATCTTCAAGATAAAATTCAGAAACTAACCGATAAATACGGTGCTCAAATCGATCGGGTATTGGCTGAAAAAGAAAAAGATATTATGACAGTCTAACGCTGGCTCGATTTAAAGTACTCGCACGAGTAGGTTGGGCGAAGCCTCTCCTACTCACTCTAATGTCCAATTGATAGATCGGTATACATCGATCGGCGATCGCAAACTACTTAGTTATGAAAATAAAAGTAATTGAAAACTTTGATGGTAGTTTTACACTCGATCCACAAGCACAATCAATCTTATTTGGCTTACTAATTGGTGAAAAGTTTCTACAACAAGTTGCCGAACAAGCTAATTGTCAATCCTTAACTTTTACCGAAATATTATTTCAGCCCGTTCCTTATAGTGTGAGTACGCCCAAGGGAATGCCAGCCGAGATCGAACGATATCACCAGTCGCCAGAATATCTAATTATTAACGTGCCGCCTAATTTTATGTTTGCGGCTAAGATATTTCAACCCAGTCGGCTATGTGCGATCTATCAAAAAATTAGCGATTAGGTTTTAGGCTTTTATCAACTATCAACTATCAACTATCGAAGAATTATGTCATCAAGTACTGATATTCCAAGTTTAGAGAGCTTGGATTTTTTACCATATATTGATGATGCTGGAGAATTACCGATACAGCTCCAAAATAAGATTGGTATTTATGCTATTTTTGATGAATCGCAAGTCCTACAATTTGTCGGCTATTCGCGAGATATTTATTTAAGTCTCAAGCAACATTTAATCCGAAAGCCAGAATCTTGCTATTGGGTAAAAGCAACGACGATCGATCGACCGAATCGGACATTTCTGGAAAATGTTCAGTCGAGCTGGACTACCGAAAATGGTAGCATTCCCATTGGTAATGGAGCAGATAGTACCCAATGGTTAGATCCGATTTCTACCCATCATGCCATGACCGCCGCCGAAAGCGATAGCTTTGCAGATCTCGATGGTGTCGCTCAAATTAAGCTGCTCAAACAAGTCTCCCGCCGCGTGGAAGAAAACATCTTAGCCACACTTCAACAGCGCGGCGTTCACACCGAAATTCGCTTCAATCCCAAGCTCAAAGAGCAAGGTTTACTAGACCTCAAATAGATTGCTGAGATCGCTTCAATAAAGACGATCTCAACTCACACCTAAATTCCCGCACCATCTAAAAATTGGCGGATGACTCGATCTTCTAGATGACAACTCGGCGGTAATTCTACATCTTCTGCGGAAGGAGTTTCGATGCCTTGGACGATCGCGTTGCAAGTTTGTTCGACTTGCATTTTCTGGACTTGCTGTTCTAAACTCTCGATCCGATCGACTAATGCGCGGATGACTTCGGCCTCAGTATCTGGTAAGCTACCGTGTTCTAATGGCCCCACGCGTTCGCCCGCTCGATATAAGATTCGACCAGGAATGCCAACTACCGTACAATCTGATGGGACGTCTCGCAGCACTACCGAACCCGCGCCAATTCTGACATTATTACCGATTTGCAGGTTGCCTAATACTTTTGCACCCGCACCAACTACGACGTTTTCGCCCAGCGTCGGATGGCGTTTGCCGCTCTCTTTACCCGTACCACCTAATGTCACGCCTTGATAAATTAAGGCGTAGTCGCCGATAATTGCAGTCTCACCGATGACTACACCCATACCGTGATCGATAAATACGCCCTTGCCGATCGTTGCCCCTGGGTGAATCTCAATCCCCGTGAAAAATCGAGCTAAATGCGAAATGAAGCGGGGAACAAAGGGAATCCCTACGACATACAGCCAATGGGCAAAACGGTGTAGTGATAATGCTTGCAGCCCTGGATAGCAGAAGAGAACTTCTACCCAGTTACGTGCGGCAGGATCGCGATCGAAGATGATGCGGAAGTCAGCAATTAGTTGTGAAAGCACGGCAAGTGTTCCATTATCGCTAGTAGTCTATTAGGCATTTTAGCTGTTATTTGTCCCTTGATGTCAGGGGGGTTTACCGGATCGAGGGATTAGGCTTTAGGCTTTAGGCTTTAGGCTTTAGGGGAAAGGCGAAAGGGGGTAGTTTAGAGAACAAGTTCTTTGAATCGCTACCCATCCACCCATCCACCCATCCACTCCTCTAACCTCTTACCGCAACTGGAGTTGCAGCCAGAGCTTCTACCAAACTGCGCACGACGGCGATCGCGGCAATTTCATCGTTAAGCTTGTTGATTGCCGAACCAACGCCGATTCCCGCAGCACCAGCGGAAATTGCCAGCGGAGCAGTTACGTTGGATAAACCCGACGCACACAGGACTGGAACTTCAACAGCGCGCGAGATTTCATAAGCAGCCGCTAGAGTAGGTGCTGCTTTTTCGATCAAACCGAGAGTACCTGCATGGCTGGGTGCGCTGCTGGTACCGCCTTCGGTTTGGATGATATCCGCGCCCGCAGCGACTAGAGCTTGGGCTAACTCGACTTGCTTGTCTAGGGTCAGGATGTGAGGAACGGTCACAGACAAGGTAATATGAGGCAGCAAGGCACGAGTAGCTTGGGTTAGAGCTAAAACTTCGTCGGCTTCAAATCTGATGCCCTGAGCGTAGAAACTATCGAAGTTACCGATTTCAATGAGATCGGCACCAGCTTCGACAGCGGCAACGAATAATTCTGGCTCGACAGCAGAAACGCAGATGGGGAGATTGGTGAGCTGACGCGCCATCCGCACGAGTTCGGGATCGGCAGCGATATCGATAAATGTCGCACCACCGAGATCTGCCGCTCTGACTACCATGGCAACTCGATCGCGATCGAAATTATTCAACCCACTGATGACTTTGAGGACTCGATTACTAGCAAAGGCTGTTTGCAGGCTATTCAACATATTCATCACTGTGAAAATCTTTATCTGAACCATTTTGACATCGATCGGGTGGAATGAACACAATCGCCGATACTAAAGTAAACACGACGATCCTCGCTACGGACTTTTTTTGCTCGATCGCTAGATTTTACCGAGATTCTGGCCGTTCGATTTAGGTGTCATAATTAGAAGTAAAGACTCTTATCGATCGATATGTCTTATCCTCCAGCTCCGTGGCATCTATATGGTACTGCTCTGCAATCTTTTCATGCGATCGATGTGGAGACAGCCAAACAACTCGTACCGCTCGATTTTGACATTGTTTCCGTACTACCAGGAAAAACGGTGGGTAGCGTTTATCTGTCGGTTTACGAACCCAATTCTACTCTCCAGTATCATGAATTAATTATGGTTCCGGCTCTGGTGCGCTATCGGGGCAAAATTGGAGCTTGGATTTCCCATATTTATGTCGATAACCCCCAATCTGTTGAGGGTGGTAGAAATATTTGGGGACTGCCAAAGCAGCTCGCTGATTTTACTTGGGACGAGCGACAGATCTCGGTATCGCACGATCGTAATCTACTGTGTCGAGTCGATCGATCTCCAATTGAAATACCACTTTCTTTGTGGCAAAAAATCAAAGTTAGTGCTGATGTTTTTGGTGGTTTAGAGCGAGATGTTTTAGCTTTTCAAGGCAATCTTGAGGCTCCACTAAAATGGAGTCCATTTCGGCTAAATATTCCAGCAGCAAGTCCCTTGGCGACGATCGATTTGGGCGATCCTGTATTTACAGTTCAATTCGATGGACTTCATTTGAAAGCCAACCCACCCGCGATCGTCGGCTCGGCTCACTCGCTACTGAGTGAAGCAAGCTTGAATTAATAGCTAGCTCCCCGACCGATCGCATTCGACAATAGCTATTGTGAATCGTCGAGCGGTCGAAAGTCATTAACATCTGACTATGTTTTATCGCCCTCACCGTTAATCGGGGAGATCTTCGGGTACCCACGAGGAGCACTTCTGGTTTGTAACTGTAGCGATCTCGTTTCCGCCTTGAAAATCACAGTCACCGTCGTACCGACATCGACTTGTGAATCGATCGATAATTCGCCCTGATGACTGGCGACGATCGATCGAACGATCGCCAATCCCAAACCAGAACCACTGCTGACATCCGAAGCAGTCGCCACGCGCGCCGGATCGACGCGATAAAACCTGTCGAATAAATGCGGTAGTGCGGTGTTGGGAATGCCGATACCTGTATCGCTAACTTTGACTTGCAAGTAGGGGGTATTTTGGCGCAAAATTTGTTTGAGTTGAACTTTGATTTCCGATCGACCGATCGCTGGCAACCCGCTAGCTACGTCGAGTTGGGGTGGCGTGTACTGAATGGCATTAGTCAGGAGATTGGTAAATAGCCTTGCCAATCGATCCCAATCGCCGATAATGCCGAACGGATCGATGTCTGTTGCTTCGGGGGGGACGATCGGATCGACAATCTCTAGTGTCAGAGCGATTCCTCTCGCCATTGCGGCTAGCTGCTGTTCTTCGATCGTTTCCATCAGGAGGGCATCTAACGGCACAGAACACAACTGCGGTGCGAGGTTGCTGCTATCTTGCCGCGCCAGAAATAACAAATCGTCCACCAATTTACCCAATCGCCGCGTCAATCGTTCGATCGTCAGAAGCTGTTGGCGTTGCTGGGGTGCTAGGGGTTCTTCGCCTAGAGCTACTTGGACGTTAGTTTGAATGGTCGCGATCGGATTGCGGAGTTCGTGAGAAGCATCAGCGGTAAACTGTTTGAGCTGCTGATAAGAGGCTTTGACAGGCTCGATCGCAATTCCTGACAAGAACCAACCGATCGCGGCTACGCTAGTCAGTACCAAACAGATCCCAATGGTCAGATCGATCGTTAGTAGCTCAGTCGGTTTGGTGACTTCAAACCAGGGATGACTGACCCTCAAAAAGCCCACCAATCGGCCATCGATGCTACTGACTGGGGCGGTAATTTGCCTGAGAATGCGTTGGTTTTGCCCTGCCTGGGGCGAATCGTTACCAACGCGCACGGTGGCACCATCGAGATCGATCCATACTGGCAAATCGAGTGGTTCTTTGAGCGTAGACCACAATAATTTACCACTGAGATTAAAAACTTCCAGATCGATCCGATCGTCGTCGAGCCGAGCCGAATCATTCTGAAAACTCTCCCCCACATTAATCTGTAACTCGCCAGTGGCCCCTGGCATCTGCACTCTTTCGATCGAAATCGATCGACTGACGACTTCAACGACATGATTTAACGTATCGTCGATCCGCTCGATCAGGGTACCTCGCACGTAAATATACATGCCCATTGCAAAAATCAGCAACACGATCGCGGTGACGGTAGTGTACCAAATGGCCAAACGGCGGCGGGTTGTCTGGAACATAAACTAGTGGGGAGGGGGAG
>NZ_PVWO01000685.1 GCF_003003845.1 Chamaesiphon polymorphus CCALA 037
GAAATACTCCACAGACACAAATGTCTGTGGAGTATGTGTGCGAGAGCGCAAGCTTGCTAATTAGTTATTTTTGGCCAGCTTGACGTTGCCGACGGATTGCTTGAGTTGCAGCGACGTGCTCAGATAGAGTTTTGCTAAAAATGTGCGTACCGTCGTATTTGGCCACAAAGAAGAGCAAATCGGTACTATCGGGATTGAGTACGGCTTTGAGACTGCCAATTCCGGGACTGGCGATCGGGCCGGGGGGAATTCCGGCATTCATGTAGGTATTATAGGGGTTGGGTCGCTTAACTTCAGCAAAAGTTAACGGTCGATCGGCAGTTTGTTTGATGCCCAAACCATATTCTACGGTCGGATCGGACTCCAAGCGCATATTTTTGGCCAATCTGGTAGTAAATACACCTGCAATCCTCGCTCGTTCTTCTGCGACTACGGCTTCTTTTTCAACAATGCTAGATAAGCTCACCCATTCCAAGAGGGTAAGTTTATTCGTCGCTGCGGCTTTTTGATACTCTGGTAAGGCTACTTGCTCGAATTGTTTTAGCATTTGGGTGACGACACCTTCAGGGGTAATCGTCTCGGCGGGTACTTTATAAGCCACCGCCACAAAATCAGCAGCTTTGAATAAACCTTGTTTTTCAAAGTATTCGCCCATCTGTTTGATGTTCCAACCCTCGCGGATTGTAAACCCAGATTGGATCACTTTACCTTCCAAAATTTGGGCGGCTACTGCCGTTAGCGGTTGATTTGGGGCTATTTCATAAGTCCCTTTTTGGGGCGAGCCTTTACCCTGCCTAGCTTGCCAGTTTGTCCAGAGCTTCCAGGCTAGTTGGGACTTAATCACACCTTTGGCTTCTAATTCTTGACCGATTGCTTGCGCCGACGCACCAGGTTTAACTTGAATTTGGATGGTTTGGGCATTTGGATCGCCAGAAGCAGGTGCAGAGACGCTATTCCACCACAATGTACCCCCACCAGCCAGGAGTGCTAGCAAGGCGATGGGTGTTGAAATTAATAACCACTTCGGAGTAGTTTGGACTAGTTTCAATGGTAATTCTCCAGTTCTAGATTTCATCCAAGAGCATATCTTCGAGTCGAGGTTGGAGTTGTTCGGCTTCCGCTTCCGACAATAGGGAAACAACACCCTTGTCATCAGATTTGCCAAAAAATAAGAGTGGATCTACTGGGGTGCAAATCGCATACTCTTGTTCTTCATTATAAAATCTAGCCAAAATTTGAAATTCTTCTGGCTGTAATGTTTCATCATCTTCATCGAGTTCGATGGTGACTACTTCAGTCGGATCCAGAGGTGGTAATTCACCAACTGCACTGAGGGTAAAAGCAGTACGTTTGAGGGTCAGATTTTGCTCGGATAGTACGGCATGAGCATCGGCAAAGATTCGCTCGATCTCTTCTTCTTCTTCGATTGAGACTAACTCTGTGACATCATCTTCTTCATCCCAAGCAAAAATTTCAATTGGTGCATTTTCTGGTAGTAATAGCAAATAAACTTTGCCATCTAGTTCGAGTTCGCGTTCGATGTAACAAGGCAACTCGCGCCCTCTTTCATCGGTGAGGATAACTAATTCAGCATCATCGAAATCTTCAGACTGGGGTGATGAGGACATGTATAAGAATTTTAAGTTATGAATTGGTGGCTAGTGTCTAGTTTCGATTTTAACGCTTGCTGCACTGTCGGCAGATATACTAACTAAGACGATGAAAGCCAATCATTAGAATACCATACCAGAGGAGATTATTTGTAATCGTTAGCTTAGTCTCAGCTTGGATGTATCGACCTATTGAATGCTAGCGATCGCGAGGCGCAGCCAGTCTTCTATGTTTTGACTTTTGACCATCAAACTATCTTGACTAATTGCTTGTAATGCTTGACGAATTTCGTCATTTGTATATCCCAAAGCTAACAATGTCATTTCAACTTCGGCCTGCATTGTTGCATTTAAACTCGTTAGCGGTAACGACTCGCTCAAACCTGAGTCTACCCGCCATTGTCCTAGTTTGCTCCGCAGTTCTAGGGCTAGGCGTTCGGCGGTTTTTTTGCCGACACCAGGAGCAGTAGAAAGGCGTTGAATATTGCTAGTAACGATCGCCGAAACGGTATCGGCCAATCCTAGTTTATCTAATAAGGCGATCGCCAAACTTGCTCCCACGCCACTAACACTTATTAGTTGTCGAAATAAATCTCGCTCGGCTGCCGAACTAAAACCATATAATGAGATCGCATCCTCTCGCACTTGCTGATGCGTAAACACCTGAATTTCGCTATCGATCGCGACTGCTAATGCCATGCTCTGAGGTACTTGCAATTCATACCCGATTTGGTTGACCTCTAATACCAAGATCGATCGATTGTTAGTCGGTGTCTGGATTTGAGTGGCGGTGCCTTTGAGGTAACT
>NZ_PVWO01000164.1 GCF_003003845.1 Chamaesiphon polymorphus CCALA 037
GTCCTGTCCTTATCAGTCATTGGAGCTATTCTCCCTAGTAGGATACTCGCGCAAGATCTGCCATCCGCTCCCAATCGAAATCTGAGCCAGGTGAAGATATTCGGCGCGTATCAAAGCCAAATCTGGAGCGGCGGTAGCTTCGTCTCTGGCACCACAGAATTTGTCACGGCGCGGGATGGTTCGATAAGTGGTAGGTACACCCTGAACGAATCAACAGGTGGCGTTACTGGCACATTATCTCAATGCAAAACGATGAGAGCGCGCGCGATGCAATGTGTGTGGATCGATCGCTATGGCACTGGCAATCTGGAGATGACATTCTCAGAAAACTACACTAATTTTGTCGGCTACTGGGGCACAGATCGATCGAAACCAGAATACGTCTGGGTTGGCGCGCGCTAGTCCACCCGCCGAGTTCTTAAACTAACCTACAAAAGGTCAAAAACAATCTTTAAAGCGCGATCGATTTTTTCCATAATTTCTAACTAATCGCTCATTTCGGCCAGTCCGCACTCGCTGCGGCTGTCAGTTGTTGGAGTTCTTCATCCTCTGCATACAATTGGGCATACAAATCGGCAGATTGCTCCAACTCTTGCCGTTCTAGCTCTTGGGCAAGTCGATCCAACGCCAAGCGGACGATCGAGCTTTTATCTTTGAACCCACGCTCTTTGAATTGTTCGAGAAAATCGATTTGCGACTGCTCTAGCGTAAATTTTGCTTGTGCCATCAAGGTTACTCTTAAGACCTTAATTTAGGTGCTCTTTATATGTCCTTAATCTAAGGTCTCGATCGCGATCGTGTCAAGGCTACTGAATTTAGACTCGATCGAACAATTCGATCGAGATCGGAATCGGCTCTCTTACTTCAGAGACTGCGCCAACAATCGATCGCATTGAAAACCACAAAGATTTCTCCAGAATCTCTATTAGACAAGCTTGCCCTTCAAAAATGTCTACGCTTCAAATCTAGACTCATAGAAAATCTAAAATATTCTTAAAGAGGCTTAAAACTATAACAGCTAAAATTCGATCGTTGGGTTGCCAGTCAATGAATGAATCGCAATTTCCGCGTTTAGATTATCGTCTCAACTTCCAGCCGCATTCCTGCCTGCTGTAGCCGTTGTACCAACACATCGCCCAAACCAGTTGCTGGAGTCAAAATGCCACCCCGCTGTGCGCCTCCTGGCAACCTGTCGAAATCTACGGCCAAACACAATGCCGACTCGCAGACAAACTTAACCGTCGCGCGATTGCCAGGATCGCCCACATCGGCAATCAGCCCCCGCACCCGTTGCCCTTGGCTGCCCCATCCCAACAGTTCGCACCGAAACCAACCCTCATTCATCGTTTGCTCCGTCGGCCCGCTGCCAACTTTTGGGAGAATCGATTCGATGAGATGGCGCAGCGGCGGGATCGCGATCGCGCCCCCAATTATCGCCATACCCCCCACCATTGCCGCAGACTGAAGCCATGCCAAAGGCGGGTTGAATTTACAGTATTCTTGATAGCTAAAATCCTTACCGTAAGATTCTTGCCATCGATTCTCTTCCAGAGACGCTTCGCGATCGAATAATGCCCAACTGCGGCGGACGATGCGCGTGTTTACCACACCCATAAAAAATGGCGCAACCCAAGTCTCCATCTCGGCATCGTATTGGGGCGAAGTAGGATCGCGATGTTTGTTTATATCTGTGGGGACGGATTCCGGCGGGTTGAGTAAAAACGGATTGCCTAGTTGCTCTAATTCGCCGCTATCCAAAATATTCAAACCACTAGCCAGCGTCCCGCCATTAAAACCACCAGCCGCCTGATAATAAGCTTTGACTTGAGTACAGTCGGTACCCAGTTCTCGCTGGAGATATCGCACCAGTAAATAGGCACCCAAATCGGAGGGGACAGAATCAAAGCCACAGCAGGGGATAATCCGCGTCCCATCGGTGGCGGCTTGGACGTGATATCGATCGATTAATCCCTTCACCCACGGCGTTTCGCCTGTTATATCGACATAATGGGTACGGTAACGAACGCACGCATCGACGATCGCATTGCCATACAGCGCAAATGGCCCAGCCGTGTTTAATAATACCCGCGTCTGGGAGACGATCGCGTCGATGGCGGTTTTATCTTGACTGTCAGCGACGAGAATATCGACATCGATGCCTACTTCTGCCTTGACTGATTCTAGCTTGCTACGATCGCGACCTGCGATCGCCCAGCGCACCTTTTCACCAGCACGTTCGGCAAAATACCGGACAGTTTGTTTGCCCACAAAGCCACTGGCACCGTACAGCACTACATCATAATTGGTTTCACGCATGACCTGACGATCGCCTATTGACTAATTGTGTCTGAGTTCTATCTCTACTATAGTCCGCCTCGATTTGGCAGAAATCAGCCGATCGATTTGGATGACAGAATTGGGTCGAACGTTTACTCAAATTTCAGAGTAACTATGAGATAAACTACAAATAGCATCAAATCGCCTTAACATGTTTCCGCAACAGATAATCGAAGAACTTCTCAGCGTCGCTCACGTTCAAGCTGTCGCCGCTAGAGCTGGAGTTAGTATTTCCACCTTCGACAAAGACTTTGGTATTGATGGCACCTTTCGCCAGATTACATCCATTGGCAATCGGCGATTTACCAGCGGGTATGCTCTAGACTTTCAGCTTAAAGCCTCAATTAATTGCTTCCTAGAACCAGAATATATCGTTTACGATCTAGAAGTGAAAACTTACAACGATCTAGTCCATCGCCGCCAAGCTAGTGATGCTACTCCTTGCCTTCTGATTCTCAAAGTCTTACCTTCAAATGCAGATCGATGGTTAACCACTACTGAATCGGGCTTATTTATGGGTGGAGCGTGTTATTGGGAGTATCTACGGGGCGAACTCAGCGAAAATAAACAATCGGTGCGAATTCGGATCTCCAGAACACAAGAACTTTACCCCGAATCGTTGTTAATGTTAATGACATCTGCCGTGAATATGCTGTTAGCGGAGAATGGATATGTTAGAAATTAGCCCTCAATTACTTAAAGAAGCCAAACTATCGGTAGATGATATGGCAACTTGTTTAACCGAGCATGGTTGGAAGAAGGTGCCAAATCAAAACCAACGGGTAACGATCTTTCAAGGAATTAATGATGATTTCGGCAACCCGATCGTTTTAACTTTGCCCCGAAATGATGGCTTTGGCGATGCGCTGCGCCGTTTGTCAGAAGCAGTGAATTTAGTTGCCTTTCTCGAAGATAGATCTCCTGAAAGCTTAATAATAGATCTTCGTGCTAGATCTACAAATCATCAGATCTAGCGATTTTACGGATTCAGAAACCCGACTTTTTCCAAAAAGTCGGGTTTCTTGGCGAAGCTAGCTCTCTCGCAACCTAAAGCAGCCGACGACAATATCGGTAGCTCTTACGCACGACATCTAGCAATGGGTAAGGAATCCGCAATTTTAATGGCTGGATAATTGGTCGATATAGCCAATAATAAGCTCGTTTTAAGTCCCGCCATTTGAGGCAAGTGCCCTGATGTAAAAAGTCGGAGACATCCACGACGAATCCTCTGCCTTTATACATCATCACATTCCGCCCGTGTACGTCAAAGGGGTTTAGCCCTCGCGCGCGCGCATCATCCAAGGCTCGATCGATATCGGTAATAACTTGCGGCGGGATACTCAACCCCTGATGCACGCTGTCATAGAGAGTGGTGCCATAGAGCCGTTTGAGTACCAAGAAATTTTCGCCAGCATACAGACATTCCGAGTAAGCTGGGTGAGTGCCCAGTCGCCGATACACCTCAATTTCTTCTTCAAAACCAGCCATGCCAGGAGCATAAATCTTAACCACTTGTTGGGGATAGTCGGGATGAGCGAATACTGCGGCATAATTGCCAGCACCCAATTTCCGCCAGGGACTTGGTACTCGATCGACCACCACTGGATTGTTGTGGGTAGAATTATTGTGGAGTATAAGCTGTGGCAATAATTCTCGATCGATGCACTGGACGAGTTGGTGTAAGTGCGATCGATCGAACTCTGGATTTGCCGATTCGTCAATGTGAGGTGGGCGTAAGGTCACGATGATCGATATTATGTTCGACGATCGCCATTATCCAACATGGCTTTCCCTTCTGTCTACATAGCTCTATAAGTGTAAAAAATCGGCTAAAATAAAATCGTGTCGATCGGGTTAGATTCAGCTTAAGTAAACTTATGAGTATCAGTCTTACACCCGATCGAGAACAATTTATTAAAACCAAACTGCAAGCGGGAAAATACAACTCCGCTCGAGAAATCCTGGAAATTGCACTAAAATTGCTAGATGAGTACGACCGTGCCGATAGTGAGTGGAGTCGGCAAGTGGGCATCAAAATTGATGAAGCGATCTCTGCATCCGATCGAACACCACCGATTGATGGTGAAACATTTGTGAATGGAATTTTAGAACGTTTCCAGCAGATTCGTCAGGCATAGTTGATGAGTCGATCCATCTATGTTTGAGGATTCAAACTAAAGTATCTTCTAGATCGATCGCATCCCCCGATATCTGTAATTGTGCGGCCACTTTTGCATCTGTCACGGGATAAATCGTCTCGCTCGGTACGATTAATTTATCGAAATCCGCTAGATTTTGATATTGTTCGTAGACGAATTCAGAGATATCCTCGATCGAGATTATCCACTCCCGAGCATACGATTCGAGCATCTCCCCGCGCAAGCCTAATTGAATCGCTTTGCGCTCTAATTTGCCCCCAGTCGGGCTGTGGTCGGGATCCCATTGCAATCTGACGTTAGAATTACTTACGGCGCGTTTCCAATCCTTTTCGGTGGGGTAGAGATCGGAGTTGTAACTAGAACGGACGGCATTAGCCAAGATCGTATCGAAGGCTGCGCGCTTAATCTTAACTGCCAAAACCACCTCCTGACCCTCTTTCTGTCCCCAGCCGGATCGATACATCATCCACAAGAAATTGGGCTTAATCCAGCTCATCCTTGTCAGGCTGAAACGTTCGCCTCCGAAGTAGCCGTTAGTCGCTGCAAAATGTCCGATTTCGGGTCGATATGCCTGGTACACAATTACCCCTTCATCGTCAAACTGCGCTAGAATGTAACGACCGATTTTAGGCAATCCGATCTCTTGTCCCGTGTAACTGGTAGTAATAAGACGCATGGACGATAACGAATTTCAACTAGAAGCACCATTTAAACCCACTGGCGACCAACCTGCGGCGATCGAGCAGCTCGTGGCTGGGTTAAAATCCGAACAGCGGTTTCAAACCTTACTGGGGGCAACGGGTACGGGTAAGACATTTACGATCGCGGCCACGATCGCCCAGCATCAGAAACCGACCTTAGTATTAGCTCATAATAAAACATTAGCGGCACAATTATGTAACGAACTGCGGCAATTTTTTCCGCATAATGCCGTCGAATATTTTGTTTCTTATTACGATTATTATCAGCCGGAGGCGTATATTGCCGTCAGCGATACTTTTATTGAAAAAGCATCGGCAATTAATGATGAAATCGATATGTTGCGGCATTCGGCGACTCGATCGTTATTCGAGCATCGGCATGTAATTGTGGTGGCTTCGATTAGTTGTATCTACGGTTTGGGCACGCCAGCCGAGTATCTGAAGGCGGCAATTCCGCTGAAGGTGGGAATGGAAATCGACCAGCGGGAGATGTTGCGGCAATTAGTTTCAGTGCAATATAGTCGCAATGATATCGATTTGAAGCGTGGTAATTTTCGAGTCCGTGGGGATGTAGTGGAAATTGGCCCCGCTTACGAAGATCGGATTGTGCGGGTCGAATTTTTTGGCGATGAAATTGAAGCGATTCGCTATGTCGATCCGGTGACGGGAGAAATTCTCAATACATTAGGCGGTTTAAATATTTATCCCGCGCGGCACTTTGTGACGCCGGAAGATACTTTAGAAGCTGCATGTAATGATATCGATGAAGAGTTAAAACAGCGGATCGTCGAGTTAGAAACTAATGGTAAATTAATCGAGGCTCAACGCATCGACCAGCGGACGCGCTACGATTTAGAAATGTTGCGCGAAGTTGGCTTTTGTAATGGCGTGGAAAATTATTCTCGCCATTTAGCCAGACGTAAAGCTGGCGATCCGCCGGAATGTTTGTTGGATTATTTCGACGATGATTGGTTATTGGTAGTCGATGAATCTCACGTTACCGTTCCCCAAATTCGCGGGATGTATAATGGCGATCGAGCGCGCAAAACAGTCCTGATCGACCACGGTTTTCGATTGCCCAGTGCGGCAGATAATCGCCCGTTAAAGGCTGATGAATTTTGGGAAAAGGTGAATCAATGTATTTTCGTTTCGGCGACCCCTGGTGACTGGGAAATGGAACTCTCAGAAGATCGGATCGCTCAACAAATCATTCGTCCGACGGGAGTTATCGATCCCGAAATCTTCGTGCGTCCGACGGAGGGACAAGTAGACGACTTATTAGGTGAAATTCGCGATCGCGTTAAGCTGCACGAACGCGTATTAATTACCACGCTTACCAAACGGATGGCGGAAGATCTGACCGAATATTTTCACGAGCGGGATGTTAAAGTCAAATATCTCCACTCCGAAATTCAATCGATCGAGCGGATCGAAATCATTCAAGCTTTACAGAAAGGTGAGTTTGACGTATTAATTGGCGTCAACTTGTTACGAGAAGGTTTGGATTTACCGGAAGTATCTTTAGTCGCAATTCTGGATGCCGATAAAGAAGGGTTCTTACGTTCGACACGATCGCTAATTCAAACGATCGGACGTGCGGCTCGACACGTTCGCGGACAAGCAATCTTATATGGCGATAAATTAACCGATAGCATGATTGCCGCGATCGATGAAACCGAACGCCGTCGGGGGATTCAAATGGCACATAATAAACTCAATAATATTACCCCCCAATCGATCGTCAAGACAGGTAGTAATTCGATCCTCCAATTTCTCGATCTTTCCCGTCGTTTGAATGCCCAACAATTGGAGACAGTCATCGAGCATGTCGATGAATTATCGCTCGAACAAATTCCCGATCTCATCGTTCAATTGGAAGCAGAAATGAAAGTAGCCGCCAAGGAGTTAGAATTTGAAAAAGCCGCCACATTACGCGATCGCATCAAACAATTGCGGAGCAAATTAGTCGGCAATGTTTAAGTCGTAAAATACTGCTATAAGCGGGATTACTAGCCAGTTTATGGCAGGATGATATCTCCGAGCTGGCATGTAAGTTCGAGCATGAAAAGCTTGAGACTAAAGTTTTATTTCCCGCCAATCAGCCGAGTCACAATATCTCGAAATATGCTTGGTATTTGTAGTAGCCATAATAACTTTTTGTCCTGGGTTTTCTTTCTGTAATGTCAGACATTGAGCGGAAATAATTACGTCAATATCGATCTTTTTCTTATCGCTAGTAGGTCGCCCATCGGCTTGTGCATCAACCCACAACTGAGCGGCTAAAATCGAATCTTCTCTGGAAACAGCAATGAATTCTAATATTCCTCTAGCGGCGATATCGTCTAGTTCGATTAATCCTGGTGCAAGCTCAGTCGATCTGTTAGAAGGCTCCAGCAAGCCTCTACGGAATTCGTAGTCACAAAGTGTCGAAGTTACGACGCGAACTCCTTTAGATAGCAATCCATAAAACCACTGTTGAACCTGATAAGATTCATCTGATGACTCATCAAAACATTTCTTTGGTTTAGCAAGTAACCCTAGCACATTGGTATCTAGAAAAACAATCATTAATATTATTCCCTAGACTTATCCACCAACTCTAACGCACGTTCAAACTGCTTGTTAGATTCTTCTAATCGTTCTGGAGTAAGGCAATCTATTCTTGCTTGTCGGATACTTTTATAATTTTCTACAGCAGCATCTCTCTCTGATTGAGTCATTTTGGAGAAATTCAATACTCTCGGCTGTTTGCCTTCGCGCTTTTCCAAAATTTCTTCTATGCGAGCAGCATTGTCTACTATCTTGCCATAATTCTCAATTAGATCTAAAAATAAACGTGTAAAATTAACACTATACAGAACAGAAAGCCTCGACAACTCAAAACGAAGTGACACACTTATCTTACTAAGCTCGGGTAATTCCCTTTGCAAGCTACTTGAATAAGACAATAGACCCTCGCGCTGTTCGGAGTCTAAGTTAAGCCAGAAAGGAAGTTTCGCTGAATCTTCAGCTAGATATGCGTTTAAGCAGTGATTGTCAGCAATCATCAATACCCTCGCCGTTCTATCTCCTGGAGCGAATTTAGGATCTTCTTCAACTTTATTGAATAATTCTTCAATTTCGCTGTCGCTCCATCCATATCTGGATTTAGCCACACGCAGAATCTTTCTAGCGGTAGCTAAAGCTTTCGCAGAACCTGCCAGATTATCAATATCTCCATCGACATTTAATTCATCCGAGAGTAGCGATCTCGGATGAAGGAATCTCAGTTCAGGAATGGCAAACAGATCTCTATGAAAAGTAGCGATTGTCATGTAACTAATACGATCGATACAGATCTCAACTTTACTAATTCGTAAACCGCATGTCAATTGACGATTGCCGTAGATCGAGATATTGCTCGCGCTCTGGCCGCTCGGATTGGCAAGCGTAGCCCCGTCTAAGCCTGGGATATCCAAGCTCAAACCAAATGAGTTGCCTAAAATACCCAATCATAAACGAGATCGATCTCAAAGCTAAAATTTACACTCGTTAATTCGATCGTCTCTCCAGAACTATAAGAACTAAATTCCCACATTCCTACTGCTGGCTGTCGATATACGTCCAAGTGGACTCGATCGGTACTAACTAACACATATTCTTGTAAACTAGGCGATTGGCGATACAAGGCAAACTTATCGCCTCTGTCGTAAACTTCGGTAGTCGGCGATAAAACTTCGACAATCAGACAGGGATGACTGATAAAATTATTGGCACTGCGATCGTGAACATCGCCGCTGACGCTAAGATCGGGATAACAAAAAGAATTAGATTCTAAGGTTTGGACTTTGACATTTGCACCAAATACCCGACAAATGGTGCATTTCAAATGCTCTTGAAGCATAGTACTCAAGTTGGTCGTTGCAGTTATAGCTCGATCGAGAGCTTCATTGGCGATCGGACGAACTTTGCCATCGATAAATTCATAACGCAGCTCTTGTTTTGCCTCCCACTCTAGGTACTCTAAAGGAGTGAATTGTGGAAAATTTTCGGTTGCAGAAATCATTGAAGAGCGCACCTCTGATTCAAGGTTAGATCGGCGAAATTAGGTACTAGATTGCTTTTCCACTAATTGGGCTATTTTCGATCTCAAAACTCGGACATCACCAGATGGAGCTAGTACTGTTTCTCGATCGTTTTTTACTCTGAGAAAGTGTTCTTGCAATGCCAACTGTCTAATTTGTTCGTGTTCTTGACCTAAATGTTCCAGCACAAAATCAATAAGTTCGTCATTGGTAGCTCGATCGAATCGATCGGTAATATTCTCAGACATATCTTCGCTCTCCAATCGAATTGATGTAAATGATTATATGTTGTGTGGGAAATTCTCTAGGCTGGACGACAAGGCATAATTCCCCGTTAGGCAGCATGTCAATTAATCGGATATAACATCTTAGTTGTGCTGTTAGCTCGCGCCCAATTAAAAATAGTTCTCTAAACTGGTTTGGCGTTGGCTCCATCGCTGCATATTTTACCTTATAGGTCTAGTTTAGCTCATTGAATCGATCGAGTTGTCTTGGCGATCGCATCCAGCCACCCATTCCATAGTCTTGAAACGATCCCTACGAAAGGTTACTTTAAGTTAAAGGAGTTACAGGAGATCCAAATAGATGCAAACTCGCAAACTTGGCGACAAAGGACTGGTGGTTTCGGCTCTAGGATTGGGCTGTATGGGCATGTCGGGGGTGTATGGTGTTGCCGACGAAGCAGAGGCGATTGCTACTATCCATCAAGCCATCGATTTGGGTGTCAAATTCCTCGATACCGCCGATGCCTATGGCAAGGGGCATAATGAAACGCTAATCGGCAAAGCAATTGGAGATCGTCGTGAAAAGGTCATCATTGCCACCAAATTTGGACTCAGCGACGTCAGCACGGGCGGATATACCATCCCCGTCAACGGCCGTCCCGAATACGTGCGCTCGGCTTGTGAGGCTAGTTTGCGACGATTGGGAGTAGAAACGATCGACTTATACTACCAACATCGCGTCGATCCGAATACGCCTATTGAAGATACCGTCGGGACGATGGCGGAATTAGTCACAGAAGGTAAAGTCCGATTTTTGGGCTTATCAGAGGCATCCGCAGCCACGATTCGCCGCGCTCATGCCGTACATCCGATCGCTGCATTGCAAAGTGAGTACTCGCTGTGGAGTCGCGATGTGGAAGATGAAATCTTGCCGACTTGCCGCGAACTCCAGATCGGATTCGTGCCCTGGAGTCCCCTCGGACGTGGCTTTCTCACTGGGGAAATTAAGACTTTTGACGATTTAGAACCAAACGACTGGCGACGCACCTCACCGCGCTTTCAGGGAGAGAATTTCGATCGCAATTTAGATTTAGTTGCACAGGTACAGCAGATGGCGCAGGCTAAAAATTGTACTCCCGCTCAACTGGCGATCGCCTGGTTGCTCCAGCAGGGCGACGATCTCGTACCGATTCCTGGTACAAAGCGCGTTTCCTACCTGCTCGAAAATCTCGGCGCATTAGATGTCAAATTAACAGATGCAGAACTCGATCGGATCGATGCAATTCTCCCCAAAGGTGCCGCATCCGGAGATCGTTATCCCACCGCCATGATGCAAATGGTAAACCTCTAAAAAATCCCCTCCCAGGAGGGGTGCCCGCAGGGCGGGGTGGGTGCGCCATCTCCGCAGCACCCGAT
>NZ_PVWO01000686.1 GCF_003003845.1 Chamaesiphon polymorphus CCALA 037
ATCGGACAGTATTCGTATCCCGGAATATAAAAACATAATGCGGCGGGATTAAAATAACCATGTGTCGCATCTAAATGATTTGTCCGCACGGTTAATTCGTTCGCAAATATCCGATAGTTAATGACAATTTCGCTACTACCATCTGGATCGATTTGCCAATGATTTTTAGCAGCTTTTACGACCGTTAATTTTTGCCCGTCGCTGGTTACTGCGCTAAAATCTTTTAAGTGTCGGACATAATCTCGCACCAAATACGAACCTGGAGTCCAGGCTGGCATTTTAATATCCAGTAGTTCGCCATGCCAATTACTAACTGTCAACTTCACCTCAAACAAATGAGTTTGTGGCTGAGACATCGCAATTTGATAAGCCAATTTCGGCACATAAATTGGCGTCACTGGACTGGTGGTTTCTAGCGATTGAGTCATCTCTTAGGATATGGGGTATGAGGAAATGGGAGACTGGATGGGTGAGAATTAGTTACATTAGAACGCAGTTTGACGATCGATTTTCTAGCCTAAAACCTAGATGGTGGGCAGTGCCCACCCTACGGCTATCAATTATCAATTATCAATTATCAATTATCAATTATCAACTAGATCTCATTTCTTGCGCGGCTAGATAGATTTTACTCCACTCTCCCATTACTTGATTAGTTTTAATTTTAAGAGATTTGGCGATCGCTTCGATAGAAGTTCCGGCTTTTAATTCCATTAAAATCTCTCGTTGTTTTGGTTCTAAGCTGTCACAGAATTTAGTCCATTGCTCGGGAGTCAAGCCTAAATTTTCTTTGAAAGAGATCTGCAACCATTGGGAAACCAGCTCGGGTTCTGCTTTGATCGCAAAAACTTTAATCGTATGGTAATTGATCTTTTCGCGGAGTCGATAGACTTGATTGATATCCATTTTCAAAGCGATCGCGATCGATTCTGGTGTTTTACCTTGGAGATAAAGCTTCAGCCATTCGCCAGCTTCGGGGCTGACTTTTTCGACCAAATAATCATAAAGCGATTCTTTGACGCGATTGCGAGCGATTTGAGTTTCTTCCCACTCTTGCTGTTGGTGATAGTTTTCTTGAGCTTGTTTGTCGAGCAAGCTGAGTGTGGAATCGCTATCGCCGATGATTTCGTCGGAGACAATTTTGACGAGATCGCTTTGGGGTACATTAGTGACGCCACCTTTTTGCGCTCGCCGCAGATAGTTGACAAAGCGATGGGCGAGCAATGGTTGATTGCGAACTGGACGCAGGCAATACTCTTCGATACTAGCAAATAATAAAGTATCGCGCAGCCGAGGATTTTTGGTACATTTACCGATCCAAGCAATTTGCTGTTGGATATATTTATCGCCTTGAAGCAATTCTTGCACTACTTCTTGCAATACATCGACAACTTGCCGCTGACGATCGTTACTCAGTGTCAGCCATGCCCGAATTTTATCGCGCAGCACTGCCAATCCGCCCAATCGCTGCATCAGGTTTTTATAGGCGCGTTCTGGTGGCAATCCTAAGTAGCGTTGGATCAAAATCCGCAACCGATAATCCATCGCCCGATCGACAATCTTGATATGCTCGGTATCTAGCGTTTCTAATCGCTCGCGATCTTCTCCCAGCAACCAATTGAGAATACTAGCTTGAGTCGTAGCGTTTTGCCCGCTACATTCTGTGGCGATCCGGGTTTCCCATTGGGTAGCGATTTTATCTACGATTACCTTCGTCATTTAACTGTTGCTCCTGTCCCCTCGGTTAAAAATAAGGTTGCGATCGGATATTGGCTCCAATCCAAAATATAGCTGAAGATCTGTCCTAAACGGGGCGGCTGAATGGCTCGATCTAGATCTACTCGTTAGAATCTAGTTACGTTCTCAGATCGGTGGTGATGTCGGGGTATTATTACAGAATCGTCGCTTCTATAATTAGTTCCAGCTTCTACATAAAGTTTATACTTAGAGCTTCGGCAAAGCCGATCGATTGTTGCGTGTTTACATAATTAGGTACCATAAGATGATTTTTGATTTGACCGAATCTAAATTGAAGATTGGGATGATGAGTCCAAACACAATTTGCTAGATTTGCGTTGTCGATAGATAATTGGGATGCCCGATCGAGAATATGCGTCTCCAACCGCCAAATATCTTTAGTTAATCTCTGCCAATAGTTATTAGCTAGCTATAGTCTAACTAATTTAATCCTGCGCTCGATCGGCCAAAGGCGATCGGATCTGTGCCAAAAGGTAACTAAAAAGTCGCAAGACAACCTGCAACTAGCTATCTTACGACTTCTAAATCCACCGATGTCGGTTTTTTACTAAAACGAAACGATCGGGCATTGCACTGGTTCTGGCTCTCAAGTTGGCGATTAAAGGAACGATCGTAGACCTTTACCCCACCCCAGCCATCCCCTTATAAAGGGG
>NZ_PVWO01000165.1 GCF_003003845.1 Chamaesiphon polymorphus CCALA 037
TTCGATAACTTCAGAAATAGATGCCTGCTTAATTGGCATTACAATTATTAGTTTTGCATACTAAGTAATGAAGAGCCCCAAATTAATATTAACGGGAATTCACTACTGGAATAAATATATATTTAGAGCGGTATCCTGTCCCTGCTTAGACAACTGCCGATCTGGTACTGAAATTGCACTGATGTGATATTTACTACCAACAGTTCTAGTAGCTGATGATTATTCAGTCATCTTTATCGAGAGATTTACTCCATGTAACAATTGCAGTGACCTACTTCGATCGCGATGAGAGCAATACTACTAAGCTCGATCGAGCGATCTCTAGATCCGCGATTCCCTGATGTCGCCTTTGTTACCAGCGATAGTTATTATCACTTAAATAGTCGATCTTGTAATCTATAAATTAAGCAATTTATCTTGAAAAAAATATTTCTGTAGTTTTCGCTACAAACTGTCTTTACTTTGTCGATGAAGGTGGTTATTCTGTCGATAGAGACTAAGCAAGTAGGGATTTACAACACTATTTTGTACGATCTAACATCTACTTTGATTGGTTTGCTCTACCAGCTCGGAATTGTTTTTTTTGGAAATTTCCAAGAAATAACACTGTCAATTACACCAGACATTTAAGTAGGAACAAACTCAAATCATGGCAGACACCACATTAGCAATTCCACAAGAACTTACCGACTTACCTGATGCAGGTGCGGAACGAAAAGCCCCATCACTCGTCCCACCCAACGTTATCAACGGTTCCGAAGGTAACGATATCATCGCAACTACCGCTCAAAATGATGTTGTTAATGCCCTTGGTGGTAATGACACAATTAATGGTAGTAAAGGTAACGATCTGCTCGTTGGCGGTAAAGGCACAGATACGGTAAATTATTCGAGGCTAGGTGGCCCAGTTACTCTCGGTGTTTCGGGGAAAGTCTCCAAAGGATCTAACGGTTCATTGGGCGAAGACCAACTCATTGGCATTGAGACACTTATCGGCAGCAACGGCGCGGGTGATTTAATTGATGGCTCGACTGCCAGCAGTGGTACTGTCCCGATTAATGTCAATCTCTCCACACAGACTTTGAGTGTCATCGGTATTCCGGTGCTGGGAACACAGAATTTCACTGTAAAAAACTTTGAAAATGTTAATGGTACCCGCATCAATGACATCATTACTGGAGATTTAAAGAACAACGTTCTCAATGGTGGTGATGGTAACGATATTTTGACTGGGACTGTTGGCACAAATCCAGGATCGACTGAAGTTGATACTCTGATTGGTGGTGCTGGTAATGATGTTTTTGTTTTAGGTAAAGGCAATACTCTTTATTACAGCAGCAACAAGAATGCTGATTTCGCCAAAATTACCGATTTTGGTAATGGTGCCGACCAGATTTTCTTGGCTGCGGGTAATTATGCGACTAATGCTGACTTCACACGGCTATTTGCTGTTAAGCTCGATGGCACCCGCGATCTAATTGCGAAAATTACTTACTCCTCAGGCATTGGTGATTCTGTGAGTCAACGCCAAGCTGCTCCAGAGTTCGGCGATACTGTGGTAGATCCGCTTTTGGCTAGCAATACTTTCAGTTTGTCGCAAGGTCAGTCTTTCGGTATTTTCTCTGCTGGTATTGTCTAATTCGTCAAAATCATTGATTTTAACGAAAAAACCGATCTTAAGGATCGGTTTTTTTTGCGATCCTAGAGACAGAGGCAATTTTAGCTCGATTCTAGTGGGATCGAACTTATCGAAGCCAAGTAAGGGCTTTAAGTGTGTCGTACATGCCTTCTGCATCACCCGAACGAAGGTGTGCGCGAGCTGCAATTCCCAATGCCTTTAGGTGCAACCCATGGCATACTTGAATCTAATCGATCTCCCTAGTCGCAACATCATGTCTTCTGTAGCCAATCTCACCACATCTAACTTTGAAATAGTCACTGTCGATCGCAATAGTGAAATTATCGATCGGCGATCGAGTGCGGCTGAATATTTTACACTCAGCTTAGGTGATGGTGTGAGATTGGATCTAGTCTCGATTCCTAGCGGTACATTTATGATGGGCGACGAGCGACACCATCAAGACGAACAGCCCGTTCATCAAGTGACGGTACCAGCATTTTTTATGAGTAAATATCCGATTACTCAGACTCAATATCGATCGATTATGGGCGAGCATGTCGGGAGTGGATCGGGTGATAATTATCCGATCGAACATGTTAGTTGGGATGATGCGATCGAATTCTGTACCAAATTATCGCAACAATCTGGCGATCGATATACGCTGCCTAGCGAAGCACAATGGGAATATGCCTGTCGTGCTGGCACTACTACTGCATTTTACTTTGGGGAAACAATCTCGCCCGAGCTAGCCAACTATAACGGGGATTATCCCTATCAGGGCGCACCCACAGGTGAAAATAGAGCGCAAACTACGCCTGTTGGGAGTTTCCCGCCGAATGCTTTTGGTTTGTATGACATGCATGGGAATGTGTGGGAATGGTGCCTGGATGAATACCAACCCAGTTATCAAGGTGCGCCGTTAGATGGGAGCGCGTGGATTTCGAGCTTAACAGAAGCCAATGTCAAACGGGTGATGCGTGGCGGTGCTTGGGATTATGTCGCGCGAGGATGTCGGAGTGCCGTGCGTGGTAGTCTATCATCCCGGAGTCGGCTGGCTGGGTGTGGAATGCGGGTGGTATTAGTGGGAATGTCAGGGTAGATCTGTGGGTAATGAGTAATAATTTAATCTCGCTCTACTTCTTCTATCTCTTCATCATTTTCAGAGAACTTAACTAATACTTTATCTACTCTTTTTCCGTCCATATCGACAATTTCAAACCGCAATTTTCGCCATTCAAAATGTTCTCCAGAAATCGGGATTTTGCCTAATTGCATAATGGCAAATCCGCCTAGAGTATGATAATTTCCGCGATCGATCGCGCTTTCGGGAATACTAAATTGTTCGAGTAGTTCCTCGATCGATAACATGCCATCCAACAGCCACGAACCATCGTCGCGCTGAATAATTTGGGGTTCTTCTGGTTCTTCGTTAAAATCGGTAATGTCGCCAAAGATCTCTTCAAACAGATCGTGCATGGTGACTAAACCTTGAATTACACCATATTCATCTACGACCATTGCAATATGGGTGCCAAATTTCTTAAACTGTTCGAGTACTTTGAGACCGCGCGTACTTTCGGGAATGAATAGCGGTTGGCTCAGGGATGCGGTGAGATTGATTTCTTCACCTTTGAGCGTTTGGGAGAGTAAATCGGCAACATGAACGACACCCAAAACGCGATCGAGTTCGCCTTCACACACGGGCAAGCGGGAATAATCGCTATCGATAATTTTTTGGCGGGTAATCCCAATTTGGTCGTCGATATCAATCCAGGTAATATCTGGGCGTGGCGTCATCAGCGCGCCGATTTTGAGATCGCCCAGACTGAGGACTCCTTCGACCATATCCTGCTCGGATTCTTCAAACATACCTGTTTCGGTACCTTGTTCGATCATCACCTTGATCTCTTCTTCGGTGACTTCGGGCTGACTAGAGCGTTTAATTCCCAGTAGTTTAACTACAAAGTTGGTAGAATGACCCAATACATAAATTAGTGGTGTCGTTATTCGTGCTAATAGATCGATCGGTCTAGATAAAAAACTGGCAATTGTTTCTGGGCTGTTTAAAGCTATCTGTTTGGGTACGAGTTCGCCGACGATTAGCGTCAGATACGTAAGTAGCACAATTGCCAATACCGAGGCAATTGGTTCGCTATACTCGCGCGGTAAGACTTGTGCCAATGGTGGCGTCAGTATCCTAGAAATAGCACTTTCACCACGCGCCCCAGATAAAATTGCCATCAAGGTAATCCCCACTTGCACTGTAGGCAAGAAGCGGTCGGGTGTCATTGCCAACCCCAATGCAATTCCAGCACGTCGATCTCCTCGATCTGCCAATGCTTGCAATCTGACTTTCCGGGCTGAGACGATCGCCATCTCAGACATCACAAATAAAGCATTGAGTAAAATCAGAACGAAAACTAGCAATAATTCCGCAGTTGGGGACATGAAACCAAGAATGAAGGATTGTCTAAAATACTGTCTTTAGTGTACTTGTTTCAGGATGAGGATCTAATTCGGTGCGAGTTTTTCCTTGGGTTTGCCCCATAACCTCTCCAAAATTGCCAGAATGGCAAATTTAGGTAAAGCTAAGGCTCTGCGCCAGCGACTGGGTTCTTGGGCGATCCGATACAACCATTCTAAATCTAGATTGCGGATGTATTGTGGGGCGCGATTTTTGACACCAGACCACACGTCGAAACTGCCACCGACACCAATCCAAATGGCTTGCGGACACAGATGAAAATTGTCGCGAATCCAAATTTCTTGTCTGGGCATTCCCAGTGCGACGAGAATGATTTTTGGTTGTGTAGACTGGATTTGATGCAATAGTTTCGCCTGCTGTTCGGCATCGAGATAACCGTGCTCGATGCCCACAATTTTCAAGTTGGGTAACTCAGTTTGCCACTTTTGCGCCGCTTTCTGGACGATCTGCGGCTTGCCACCATATAAAAACACTGGGTAGTCACGATCTGCTTCACCTGCTAGGCGGATTAAATCTTCGCCTAAATCGATGCCTGCATAGCGCGGTTGCTCGATACCATGCAATCGTAAAGCCATAATGATTCCCGAACCATCTGGGGTCACTAAGTCTGCATTGTGAATGATGGTAGATAGTTCGAGATCGTGAGTCGCTTGAATGACGATCTCGGCATTCATCGTTACAACGTGAGTGCCAATACCTCGTTGTAATCGATCGAGCAACCAGGGAATGTAATCTTTGGAGAGGTGGACGGGTTGACCTAAAATCTTGAATTGGGGCAAAGCTGTAGATTCGCGCTCGGACATGGAATTAGCAGAGTGATGTAATGGTGTGTCGATCGGGATGGAAACTAGCTGTCGATCTGCGCTCTGGGGGCGATCGATTATATGGCGAAACTGCGAACGCGAGCGATTTGTCGCTCGTCAGGCAAGGGCGGACAGTTACGAACGGGGGATTTATTGCAGATCGTTTAATTGAGCCAGCAGCCACTCATCTACAGGCTGTCCATCTTTGCGTTGGATCTCGACAGAGATTGCCATGACGGCTCTAGAACCTACAGCAGCAGGTTGTTTGTTAAAGCTGATATCGTAGTCAGCGGGATTTTCATTGCGCTGTTTGAGCCAATCTTCTACTTTGGTTTTCGCAAATAAAGATTGACCGCTTTCAAACATGCGATTGATTTGGAGTTGAATGCTGTGAGGATTGTGCTGTGCCATAAAAATAATTAACTTAGTCGATTGTCGATCGCCAGTAGGGATCGATAGCGATCGATCTGACGGGGTAGAATCTATGGGTTGGGATCGTCGATCTCCCATGATTTAAGGAGGAACGATCTCGGTCTAAGGTGATGGAGATCGTGGGAGATTATACTAGCAGTACACTAAGATCGAGCCACACTTCATAGACTAATTTTACCCATTCTTACACCGATCGATGTTATTTATTGGATTTGTTTGCTGTTTGGCCGTCTATGTAGCTTGTAATCTTGGTGCGAATGATGTTGCTAACTCGATGGGGACTTCGGTTGGTTCCAAGGCAATTACGCTCAAGCAAGCGATCGTCATTGCTGGCATCTTAGAATTTACTGGGGCAGTGTTGTTCGGGCGACAAGTGTCTTCGACTTTAGCAATTAGTATTGCCAATCCCGATTTATTTGTGTCCCAGCCGCAAACATTATTGCTGGGGATGATTGCTGTCTTAATAAGCTGCGGGTTGTGGTTGCAAATTGCGACAACCAAAAATTTGCCTGTCGCTTCTTCTCATGCTGTCGTGGGTGCGATCGCGGGATTTAGTTGGGTTGCCGCCGGATCGAGCGCGGTACAATGGTCGGCACTGGGCACGATTTCGCTGGCATGGGTAATCACGCCCCTACTTAGTGCGATGGTAGCTGCGGGCTTTTATTTGGTCATTAAACGGTGGATTCTAGAACGCGATCGACCGCTGGCGCAACTTCAACAATGGATGCCGTGGTTGTCGCTGATTTTAGTGAGTGTATTTGGGGTAATTGTTTTACCTAGCGTGGTGGCAACATTACCGTCAACATTTTTACCTGAAGTCCCCCGTCACGATTTTGCATTAGGATTGGGCGGGATGGCGGCATTGGCGATTACGTTAGTCGGTTGGCGGCGATTGGCGGCGGAGAAGGTCGATCTCGACTCGATAACCAATCCCCAGACAACCGAAGTTGTCGAGCGTCAGTTAGCCAGATTTCAACTGCTTAGTGCCTGTTGTGTGGCATTCGCTCACGGCTCCAATGATGTGGGGAATGCGATCGCGCCGTTGGCAACGATTCTATATATTCAAAGTACGGGGACTGTCCCCCAATCTAGTTTAGAAATTCCGTTGTGGGTGTTGGTGCTAGGTGGCGTCGGCATCGTAACTGGGTTGGCAATTTGGGGCAAACAGGTGATTGCCACTATTGGGGAAGGTATTATCAAACTCGAACCTAGTAGTGGGTTTGCCGCCGAGTTAGCCACTGCTGCGACGATTTTAATCGCTTCGAGTTATGGCTTACCTGTCTCAACTTCTCATGCTTTAGTCGGTGCGGTAGTAGGCGTCGGTTTGGTGAAGAATTGGCAAGCGGTTAGGTTGGATACGTTAAAATCGATCGGCTTGGCTTGGGTAGTGACAATTCCGATCGCTACGATCCTAAGTGCGGCGATATTTTCGGGTTTGCGGTACTTTTTCTAGCATTATATTTAGACCTCCTGCACAAATCCCAAATCGAGCATTTACGTCCGACCATAGCTCGATTTTTTGGATTTGGTATAATTCTCAATTCTCAATTCTCAATTCCTGAAAGTTTGCAGATAGAATCGATTGCGGCGGGATTGCGATCGCGTTGGGCGCGAACGCCAGCGAGGTACTCTTGCAACCGCTTACAGCCTTTAGCATAAGAGGCATCGAGGCTCAGATAGACTCGTTCTAACTTTGTCAAATTCCAAAATCTCATCACACCATTTTTATCCACCGCGACGAAAGTCTTACCATCGGGACTAAATGCCAGACTCAAAGCATTAAAACTCTCAATCGTGCGCCGCAATTCGCCCTTGCGACTCCAGAATTTAATCGTTCCTCCGCCAGCGGTGGCTATTTCTTGGGAGTCAGGGCTAAATTGAATGTCATCGCTAGCAGCTTGATGAGCTTGGTATTTAGCTAAAGATTTACCATCGGCGACGTTCCACCAGCGGACTATTCCATCCACGCCTGAAGCCGCAATTGTTTGGCTGTCGGGACTGAAACTAATTTTTAGTAAACTCTGCATTTTTTGGCGATTATTATCGTCTAATGTCCGAACTTTGGTAAAGTCACTAGTGCGGTAAAGTTCCACGCCATTAGTACTATTTGCTGCTAAGTACCGACCATCTGGACTAAAGGCAACTTTCCAAATCCAATGATCGTTATTAGTAATTTTAATTTCTTTAATTAGTTTACCGTCGCCAGTATCCCAGATTTTAATTTTTTCATCGTTACCGACAGAAGCTAAATAACGCTTATCGGAACTAAAGCTGACATCGAGGGCAAAATCACTATGCTTTAAAGTACGAATTATTCTGCCATCTGCCACTTGCCAGATCTTAATCGTATTATCTTCACTTGCTGAGGCGATCGAGCGATCGTCGGGACTAAAATTCAGGCCGTACACCCAATCTTTATGACCGCTAATAGTTCGGAATAAATGACCATCTGCCGTCCAAATTCTGATTTTTTTATCCGAGCCAGCAGTAGCTAGATATTTACCATTATGACTATAAATAACTCTTTTGATGCTTAAGTCGCTGGCACTAACATTGCGTTCTAATGCGCGATCTGGTTCCCAAATAATAACTTGGGAATCTGTTGCTGCTAGGGCGATACGCCGACCGTCGGGACTATAGCTGATACTTTTATACTCTGTCTGGTTAGAGCCGATTTGAGCCAGTAAGATATTCCCCCAGTTATTAGCAGCAATTATTGGCTGTGGATAGTCTAATATTCGGTCGAAGTCCCAGATCTTTAGCGTACCGCCAGCGGTTGCTAATTGTCGATCGTCAGGATTGAAAGCTACATAAAATCCTTCTTCATGTACCTTCTCGAGAGTTTTATATAACTCAAACTTACCCGATCGAATTTGCCAGACTTTTAAACTTTTATCGCTACCACCGCCACTGGATACCAGCCATTTACCATCTTGTCGAAAAGAGAGTGAATACGCCCAATCTTGGTGTCCGGTCAGAATTTGTGGACTCTTACTAGTTTGCCATTGCCACACTTTAATTGTCGTATCGGTACTAGCAGCGGCTAGAAACTTACCATCGATACTAAATTTGAGATCCCGAAAACTGTGGGTGCGATCGCCTACTTCTCCAGGAGTTTTAGGAAATGCTAGTACTTTGATAATTTTACCACTATTAGTTTCCCAAATGACAATTTCGGCATTTTGTGAATCGGTGTTAGTTGCCGCTGCAATATATTTCGCATCTCGCGTAATTGCTACGCGTAAAAATTTGTCTCGTCGATCGTGTTGTTTCAATAATGGGGTAACTTGTTTGCCGCGAATATTCCAGATTCTCACGCGATTGTCGTCGCCCACCGTCACGATCTTTTCGCTGTCGGCACTAATAGCTAGGTCTTTCAAAGATTGGGGATGGATAATTGTCGCAATTTCTGTACCGTCTGGCTGCCAAATTTTCAGCGATTTATCTTGACTAACTGAAGCAATAAATCTACCATCAGGACTATAATTAACTCCAGTAACGGTGTTTTGATGCGTGAGACGATTGCGTTCGAGCGTACCGTAGAGAGAGTATTGAAGATTGGTTTCTGTTTCTGGCTGTGACTGTGAATCGGGATCGTTTAATAATAATCTGGCAGCTTCTAAAGTACCGATTAAAGTTTCGAGAGTATGTTTGGAAGTATCCGATTTAATTAATGCTTGATTGAGGGCATTTTTAGCAGTAATTGTAGCAATTTGGGCCTTTTCTTTTTCCCGCCGTGCTTCGGCACCCAGATACAAAGCACTCAAGGCAAATAAGATCGCAATTCCCGATAGCAACCACAATTGTTTGATGCGTTGCTGAAGTACTTCTTGATTGGCTTCATAAATGCGCTGTTCGCGACAAGCACTGAGAAACTGACTATCTACATTACTTAAATTTTTGCCTTTAGACCAAGTTAGCGCATCTTCTAAGGCTTTACCCCTAAGCAGTCGAGAATTATCTTGCTTGTTCGATTCGAGCCACTCCTTGACAACCGTACCATAGGGACGTAAATTCGCCAGCTGTTTATCTACCCACGATCTATTAAATATCTCGGCGTAAATCGGATTGGCAACTCGCAATCTATCGCCAAATTTGACAGCAATTCCCGATAGTTGTAATTCGCGTTCTTCAGGAAGATTATCGATCGACACCTCTCGATCGATTAAAATCTGTTTATATATTCCTAACAAGCTACTCGATCGCGTTTCACTTGCAGTCAATCGTGCGGCGATCGTTTTAAAATGTGGCGGATTATCTTTACTTTCCCAGTCTTCTAAGATCTCCGTCTCCACTAGCTTTTTAATAACTACAATCGCATCAGTCGATCGCACGAATAAATTGCTTTGCGTAAGTAAATAACACAACTTCTGAGTCAAAAATGGCTGTCCGCCAGTCCATTCTAAAATATTGGCTAGCGTAGCTTGCGGGTTATCTGTCAGCTCCATCAAGCCGATCGCCAGTGGGCTAGCTTCTGCTAATGTAAATCCAGTTAATTCGATCGCCCGTCCGACATTAAATGGCGTGCGTCTTTTATCGGCAATTAAATCCGATGGTGTCGCTACACCAATTAAAGCAAAAGTGAGGCGTTGGTAATCGGGGTTCGTCGCGCGGCGATCGTAACAACTTCTAATAATTGCAAAGAAATCATCCGTTGAAAAATCCAGGCTCAAAGTACTATCGATCTCATCGATAAAAATCGCCAGCGGTGTAGTAGTATTTGGCAAGAGCACCGTATCAATAAACTCAGCCAACCGCTGCGGTGGCGGCAGAAAATCGCGCTCTTGCCACCAAGTTTTCATAAATTGGAGCGGATTTGCTAACTTAAAATCTTTAACTAAAGTATAGGCAATCCCCGCATACCACTGTTCCGGCTGAATATTGCCGCTACCCCTACCCGAAACATCGATCGTCGTACAAGCCACTCCCTCACTGCGTAACCTGTGTAACGTCCGCACCAGCAGGCTAGTTTTGCCCATTTGGCGCGAGTTAAATACATAGCAAAAATCGCCCGCTTTCAACCCATCATAAAAATCGCGATCGGCGCGGCGGATGGCGTAGCTGGGTGCATGTTCTGGCAAGCTGCCCCCAACTCTATACTCATAAGGTTCGCGTTCTAGCATCGATCGTGTCGGGGTGCCCCTGAGTATCCACAGGTTGTCGCAGTAACAATTAGCATGAATTTGTGCGAGATCTCTAACCTTATCAAAACATAGCCAAATCGAGAACAGACCTCTTATATATTGAGTTTTAATTGAGTTTTAATTGACTTAATATCGAGAAATTACTAAAATTACTAGATGTCTGTGTGACAAGACTTTAGCCCTTCAGTGGCAAAGCGGCACAGCAACAAGTAATGCAAATTACTCACCCCCGAACCATCCTCAAAGTCGCATACTACGTTTCCGGAGAGATCGATGCCACGCTCAATCAGACTTCGATCGGATGTTATCGGTAGGGTGCAAACGCTCGTCCACCACAACTTTTTTTGTCAAAACGACTTAGCGGACGAACTTGGCTTCGCGCAGTCTACTAT
>NZ_PVWO01000687.1 GCF_003003845.1 Chamaesiphon polymorphus CCALA 037
GGCTCAGATTCATTCATCTTTTCCCCCTTATTTAGTAATTGTACCTCTTTCTATACTCTTTGAGCGGGAAGGGAGTAGAATTAGGGCTGATTCCACAAGGGTATCAAAAAGCTACTTTAGGTGATGGTACTATTTCTCAATTTCGTGTTTACGCTGCAACAGTAATATGGGATGGGGAGCGAAGGCTGGTTGAAGTCAATTCCGCGACTACTGGCATTCTGATTGGGATGGGGTTATTAGAAGGACATAAACTAGAAGTTGATGCAACTCCTAATGGAAATGTCAGTATTATCAAGTTAGCTGAAATTTAATCGGAGTCAAGCTATAAAGGTGTCTTAGTGTAGCGTAGTCACAGCGGAGCCAAAACTATGCAAGTATCTGTAACAGAAGCCGCCGCCAGATTGCAGGAACTAATGGATGTAGAGATCGATGGCGAAGAAGTTATTATCTGTATTGACGACCGATCTGCAATTAAGCTTGTCCCAATAGAACCAGTCAAACCGCATCCAAAAGTTGGAAGTGCTAAAGGGTTAATCTGGATGTCCAATGATTTTGATGAGCCTTTAGAAGAATTTAGAGAGTATATGGAGTGAAGCGATTCGCCAAGTGCGCCAACGGCTGTAGTTTGCACTAAGCTATAAAGAGATAGATCGAGCCGCATCTGGGCAATACCGCCGAAGCACATCGCTACCGCATATGACCTTTAGTACCGAATTTGAACTCCTCTTACGGGCGCGATATCCCCTAATTTATATTCCCACCACCGAAGAAGAACGCGTGGAAAGCGCGATCGCCAAAGTTGCCCAGCAGCAAGGCAATCGTCCGATTTATATCTGGGATTTTGTGGATGGTTATCAGGGCAATCCCAACGATAAAGGCTATGGCAAACGCAATCCACTACAAGCGTTAGAATTTATCGACAATCTCAGTGCGGATGTGTCTGGCATCTTTATCCTCCGCGATTATCATCGTTTTCTGGAAGATGTATCTGTCGCTAGAAAACTGCGGAATCTCTCGCGCAAGCTCAAATCCGAGCCGAAAAATATTGTCTTCCTCTCGCCCCAGATTACCATCCCTAGCGATTTGAGCGAATCGATCGTCATTTTAGAATTCCCGCTCCCGACAGCTAGCGAAATCAAAGTCGAGATCGATCGATTGACGAATGCGACGGGAAATCACCTCAGCAGCCAACAATTAGACGATCTGATCCGCGCGTGTCAGGGATTATCGGTAGACAGGATTCGGCGGGTGTTGGCGCGCGCGATCGCCACTCACGGCCAAATTCGTCCCGATGATGTCGAATTAGTCCTCGCCGAAAAACGTCAAACCATCCGCCAGACTCAAATCTTAGATTTCTACCCTGCCAAAGAACAGATAACCGATATCGGCGGTTTGGATAACCTCAAAGACTGGCTGCTGCGCCGTGGCGGTTCCTTTTCCGATCGAGCGCGGCAATATGGTCTTCCGTACCCTAGAGGGCTACTCCTGGTCGGAATTCAGGGCACTGGTAAGTCGTTGACGGCTAAAGCTATTTCCCATCATTGGTATTTACCGTTACTGCGGTTGGATGTCGGGCGACTATTTGGCGGATTGGTAGGCGAGTCGGAGTCGCGCACCAGACAAATGATTCAACTCGCTGAAGCTCTCTCGCCTTGCGTGTTGTGGATCGATGAAATCGATAAAGCTTTCGCGGGTGTAGATGGCAAAGGCGATGCAGGAACTTCCAGCCGGGTATTTGGTACCTTTATTACCTGGCTGACTGAGAAAACCTCCCCCGTATTTGTCGTAGCCACGGCAAATAATATCGATTCACTCCCCGCTGAAATGCTCCGCAAGGGACGCTTCGACGAAATTTTCTTCGTCGGTTTACCCACTAGAGCGGAACGTCGCGCGATTTTTAACGTCCACCTAACTAAACTTCGTCCCCATAATCTCGCCAACTACGATCTCGATCGATTGGCGTATGAAACCCCCGATTTCTCAGGTGCCGAAATCGAACAAACCCTAATCGAAGCCATGCATATCGGCTTCAGTCAAAACCGCGATTTCACCACTGATGATATTCTAGAATCAGCCAGTCAAATGATCCCCCTCGCCGTCACCGCCCAAGCCCAAATCCAATTCCTCCAAGACTGGGCAAACTCCGGCAAAGCAAGATTAGCCTCTCGGCAAGGTAGCTTGGGTAAGGTAGTGGAGGGGAGGGATTAGGCTTTAGGCTTTAGGCTTTAGGCTTTAGGCTTTAGGCTTTAGGCTTTAGGCTTTAGGCTTTAGGTTTTAGGGGAAAGGAGAATGGAAATAGGGCGTAAGGCTTAACTATACTCATCCACCCATCCTGTCTCTTATACACATC
>NZ_PVWO01000688.1 GCF_003003845.1 Chamaesiphon polymorphus CCALA 037
GATCGTGAGTTTGTGGTCGTCGATACCGGAGGACTGGTGTTTGATGACGAAACTGAATTTTTACCATTAATTCGCGAACAAGCGATGATGGCTCTATCGCAGGCAAGTGCGGCGATATTTGTGGTGGACGGACAACAAGGCATTACTGGTGGCGACCAAGAAATTGCCACTTGGTTGCGGGTTCAAAAAATCCCCGTCTTTGTTGCGGTTAATAAGTGCGAATCCGAAACCGTTGGCGCGATGCAGACTGCTGATTTTTGGGAGTTGGGCATCGGCGAACCTTATGCCATATCTAGCATTCACGGTAGCGGTACGGGGGAATTATTAGACGAATTAATTCTTCATTTACCCGTGATGGAGGAAGCTGAGGAGCCAGAAGTACGGATTGCCATTATCGGACGTCCGAATGTCGGTAAATCTAGTTTGCTCAATGCGTTCTTGGGTGAGAATCGCTCGATCGTGAGTCCGATTTCTGGGACTACCCGCGATGCGATCGATACTGTGATTACTCGCAATGGTAACAATTATCGATTGATCGATACGGCGGGAATTCGGCGTAAGAAAAACGTCGATTATGGGCCAGAATTTTTTGGCATCAATCGCGCCTTTCGGGCGATCGATCGTTGCGATGTCGTCCTCCTGGTACTTAATGCTGAGGATGGCGTTACCGAGCAGGATCAAAAATTAGCCGGACGGATTGCCGAAGAAGGTCGGGCATGTGTAATTGTGGTCAATAAATGGGATGCTGTCGAAAAGGATTCCTATACGATTTATGACTATCAAGAACAATTAAATAGTCGTCTGGCTTTTACTGAATGGGCGGAAAATATCTTTGTCAGTGCCCTCACGGGACAACGTGTTGATAAAATCTTGGAAATAGTCGATCGAGCCGTCGAGCAACACCGTCGCCGTGTCAGTACCGCCGTGATTAACGAAGTCCTCGAAGAATCTACCACTTGGCACAATCCTTTAGTCACGCGGCAGGGCAAACAGGGTAAAATCTACTACGGTACCCAAGTTAGCTCCCAACCGCCGACGATCGCGCTATTTGTCAACGACCCTTCGCGGTTTAATGATAACTACCGTCGTTATATCGAAAACCAATTTCGGACGCAACTCGGCTTTGCAGGTACTCCCCTTCGCCTGCTCTGGCGTGGGAAGAAACAACGCGAAGGCGAGAAGATCGTCAATCGTGCGACTAGAGTTAAGTGATGAGTTGGGAGTTCGGAGTTGGGAGTTTCAGATGTATGGTGGGCAATGCCCACCATCTATAGTTTTGGGCAATTTTCTAACAAAAAAGATTTGCTACGTCCGAATACTATGTGGTGGGCAATGCCCACCCTACAGAACTTAACTCCCAACTCCGAACTTCCAACTCCGAACTCCGAACTCCCAACTCCCAACTCCCAACTGTAGATGGATCTCCTCCGCTCCTTACCCATTGGATTATATTTAGAACAGCCCGTTACTTGGTTGCATCGTCTAGATCCTAGAGTTAAACTCGGTTGGTTGCTGAGTTTTTTATTAGCTCCCGTGCTGGCTAGTGCAAGCTGGAAATTAATCTTAGTCGCACTGTTAATTTTAATTAGTATGCTCGCGCGGATTCCCTGGCGAGCACTCAAACAACAGATGGGCTGGTTATTGCTAATTGGCAGCATCATTTTTGTAGTAGGTATTTTCGCGCCAGATAGTATTAATGTCACTCATCAACTCCGCTCCCCGCCAGATGCGGCGGTAGAATTTCCCCAGCCATATCAATATGTGGTATTCAAAATTGATAGTGGTTTTATCCATCTCAAAGTCACCAAAAAATCGATCGATAATGCCATCTATGCCAGTACTCTGATCTTTACATCGGTGTATAGCGTCACGGTGTATCTACTCACCACTTCTCCAGAAGAAGTTACCACCGGATTAGACAATCTTATGGCACCGTTACGCCGCTATAACGTCCCTGTCACCGAGATTACCCTGACCCTGACTCTGGCTTTAAGATTTATTCCCTTAGTACTAGAAGAAATTCAAAACCTAGTCAGATCGGTCTATACTCGCGCGATCGATTGGCAAAAATTAGGTCTAAAAAATAGTGCTAAAGTGTGGCTGACTGTCGCCGAAAAAGCGATCGAAAATCTCTTAGTCAGAGCCGAACAAATTGCGATCGCCATGCAAGCACGCGGTTTCACTACTCCCAATACCCACCATGTCGAATGGCATCAATTAAAATTAGGCACCACCGACTTTTTCGCGATCGCCATTCTCTTCATCTTCTGGGCAGCTAGAATTGTCATTGGCGGTCAATATGCTTGAATTAGGCTTTAGGCTTTAGGCTTTAGGCTTTAGGTTTTAGGCTTTAGGCTCGATAGTTTTGGAACTGCGTTACCCATCCACCCATCCACCCATCCAC
>NZ_PVWO01000166.1 GCF_003003845.1 Chamaesiphon polymorphus CCALA 037
ACACCAAGACTACTCTAGCCAACAACCTATTTATTACCAATGCTGATACCCAAGGCTTGGGTGTCAATGCTGTCAGCAAAAGAGTAGATAGCAAAGTTAATGAAATTGGCTTTTTTGCTGTTGACGATGCAACTGGTAAAATTGGTGGGGTTGCTCCAGGTGCAGCAGGTTATCTCAAACTAGTCGTCGATTCAGCTAAACCAATCTTCTCTCATTTGGATGGTAGTTTCTTCAGTACTAATAAACGCGAAATTAGCTTAGATCCGAACAAAATTTACCAATTTTTTCAAGTGCAAGATGGTTCGATCGCGGATCTGCAACAACAGATTGCCAGCGGTAAGACGCCTACGAATATCTTATTTGCACTCCCCGACGCCAGTGGCAAGAGTCCATTCAAAATTAGTACCAACAGTACGAATGACGGCTATCAAATCTCAGTTAATAACGGCGATCTGAGCTTAAATGTGTCCGAGCTTGGTGTTGCCAAACCGAATATCCCGATCGGTGCTAAATCTCAAAGTTTAACCCAAGGACGGATTATCGATTTGTCTGATGCCGTTTTTGCAGGTAAAGCCCTCAAAGCCGATATCGTTACCAAGAGCGATGCGCTCTATAACAACAGTATTGGTTTCTACGCGATCGAAGACGCCAATGGTACTATTAAAACTGCCACTGGAACATTCAAGCCTGGTGATGCTAACTATGCGATCGAAGCCATCAAGAATGTGGTGTTATCGGCAGGTAAAACCGATAGTAAACTCGGTCAAACCCTAACTGGCGGTAAAATCTACGCCCCTGTCGTCGTTGCCCAAGGTACATTCGCCGATTTTGTCAGTAAAAATCCGAACAACAATAGCACCGATCCGAATGCGATTCATGCTTATTTCAACTATCTCGGTGCCAACCCCGACAAACTCGATCATTTCCGCCTACTTGGAAATAACAACTTCGGGATCGAAGATCTGTATGGCAGTGGCGATCGCGACTTCAATGATATCGTTGTCAGCATCGACGTCAAACTAGTTTAACCGATCCGATTATTATCGGCATTTATTTATCGCAGCAGGAGTAATTTATCGATTACTCCTGCTGTTTTGTGGCGTTCGATCGCGGGGGATCGCGAAGACAGCACAGTCTCAGGAGAGCTGTTCGCGCCTTCTAGAAATCTAGTAGCCTGTTTCAATACCCGAACTTATATTAATTTATATGTATTTTTTGGGTTGTACGATAGTCAAGCGCATAATTGCCGATATTTATGATATCCTTTCAACAAATTGAATTATATGTATTTTTGGGTAACTAATATTTCTGGCTGTTCGGCAAACATCGAGCGAGCCAATTATTAACTGGCATTATTAATTGGTACTCATTTCTGGCCAAACCAATCGTTGTCAAATATTTCGAGATCGATCGAAAGTTTGAGACATAAGTTTGTGCTGTAAACAAACCGTCCAGAAAACTCAAATTAACGCATCGCCAAATAGGCAATACCCCGACAACATGACAGACATTACTTTAGGTCAAAGCATCACCGGAGCTTTAACTGCTACCGACCCCAAAAATACAGATGGCAATTACTACGACGAATATAACTTTACAGGTTTAGACGGTTTCCGTCAGCTCACCATCAACGTTCAACGCCCCGAGGGAACGACTGGCACTACCAATATCGAGCTGATAAATTCGCTAACAGGGGCTGTCATTGCTGCCAACGTCTTTTCTGGAGCGGGTAAACTTTCATTACCAGAAACCGTCTTTCCTGGTGTCAATTACAAAGTGCGGGTCTCCAATCTCAACTTAGGAGCCTACACACTATCAGCCGCAGATAGCGGCAAAGCCACCTCGATCCTCAGCAATCTTACTCCTGTATCGATTAACCAGCGATTCTCTGGTGTAGGTACCGTCGGTGCTAGCGGTACATATTTTCCGCTGGCAACTTCATCGAGCAATACAACTCCACTATACGATGTCGCACTAGCTAGCAACGGTCAATTTTATGGGATTGGATTCTCTGGTACTGGTAACCTGTTGTATCGGATCGATCCGAGTGTCGATCGATCCAAGCAAATCGACTTAGCAGGTGCTTCTACAGATCTAAGTACGATTAAAGACTCTACCGGAAACACTCTGAGCGGCAGTATTAATGCGATCGAATTTGCCACTGATAACAAACTCTACGCGATCGATATTACTACTGCTGGCAATAAATTCTACACGATCGATCCTACCAACAAAGTTGCTACTTTAGTCGGCGATCTGCCCACAGGTTTTGTCAGTAGTGGCGATCTCGTCTATGATGCGCCTAACTCTCGATTCTTCGCTACAGCTTTCGATACCGACGCCAGCGACGCACTGTGGCAAATTCCGCTAGCTAACCCCAGTGGTGCTAGTAAAATCGGTCAAATCGGCTTTGTCAGCGTACTCGGTCTCGATTTTGAAGGCAGTCAACTAACCGGATTTAATAACAAAACCGATGGCACTGGTGCTAATAAGATCGCGATTTCTCCTGCTACGGGAGTAGGTACGCTCGCACAGTCGATCTCTGGTACTACTAGCATTGGTGGATCTTCGACTGTTCTCGCTCTAGCGACACCCACACCCACACCTACTCCAACGCCAACGCCAACACCTACACCGACTCCAACACCTACACCTACTCCAACACCCACACCTACACCGACTCCAACGCCAACACCCACACCGACTCCAACACCCACACCCACACCTACTCCAACGCCAACTCCCGCACCTACTCCAACTCCAGTTATCGATCCGATTCCCAATCCCACACCTCTGCCAGTAATACCGATTGGGGGTTTGAGTTTCAATAATAATCTGCTGAGAGCAGATAGCACGGTCGTCGGTTTTGGTGTCAATCCTGTCAGCAAAAGAGCAGATAGTAAAGTTAGTGAAATTGGTTTATTTGCTGTCGATGATGCGACTGGCAAAATTGGTGGTGTCGCTCCAGGTGCGGCAGGTTATCTCAAATTAGTAGCCGACTCCGCTCGATCGATCTTCTCGGCTCTAGACGGTAGTTTCTTTAGCACTACCAAGCGCGAGGTCGGTTTAGAAATCAATAAAACCTATCAATTCTTTGAGGTAAAAGACGGCTCGATCGCTGAAGTTAAACAACAGATTACAAGTGGTAAGACGCCTACTAATCTAGTATTCTCACTGCCAGATGCCAGCGGTAATAGTCCATTTAAAATTACCTCATTAGGAATAAATGATGGCTATAAAGTATCGATAAATAACGACGAACTGACCTTTAATGTCTCCAACCTTACTGGTGCGACACCGAATATTCCCATCGGTGCCAAATCCCAAGGTTTGGCACAAGGACGCATTATCGATCTGTCCGATTCTATTTATGCAGGCAAAACGCTCAAAGCCGATATCACTACTAAAAGTGATGCAGCTTATAGCGATAACATTGCCTTTTATGCGGTAGAAGATGCCGTCCTAGGGACGATTAAACTAGCCAACGGTACGATCCTCAAACCGGAAGATGCGAATTATGCAGTCGAAGCAATTAAGAGTGCGGTAGCCTCGATGGGTAAAACCGATAGCAAGCTCAACCAAGATTTCGCTGGCGGTAAAATTTACGCGCCTGTGGTTATCTCTCAAGGTTCGCTCGCCAGTTTTATCAGCAATAATCCGACTAATGGTGGTGATGGCAAAGCGATTCACGCCTACTTTAATTATCTAGGTGCAAATCCTGACAAGCTCGATCATTTCCGTCTAATTGGGAATAATACATTTGGGATCGAGGATATGTATGGTGGCGGCGATCGTGATTTCAACGATCTCGTTGTCAATGTCAACGTCAAAACCGTCTAGAGGATGAGTCATTTTTGACCTTAATATAGATCCCCGACTTCTCTAAGAAGTCGGGGATCTGATGTCCTAATAAGCTGGCGATCGACATATATTTTCATTCCGATCGAGTGGTATTATAATCTCACTTCATGGAGATTTGTGCCAACTGACTGAGGCGATCGTCATCGGCTGACGATCGTTCGTAATGTCGCCACATGCGCGACAATAACTAGGGTGCAAGTTTAACCAGGCGTTAATATCTCGATAACCTCCCCTCGGGCAATTACTGAGATAATCTGTGCAGGGTGCTCTCCGTCAGCCTTGAATCAAAGTATTATCATGAAGACAACTGCAAACCTGCAAGAACCCAGCATTGTGACTTCAACCTTTCCGCTTCCAGATCGGCCAGAACAGCAACAGAATGACGAACTAGATACTCCTCTCAAACGGCTATGTCAAAATGCCATTTCTGGAGAAGAAGTTATTGGACTTTTACAGAAATATTGGATGCTACCGCAATTACAACGAGAAATAATTCTCGATGAAGAATTAGCATCTATTATGTGTAGTCAAGAGGAAATTTTTAGTGCTTATAAAGCTTTTTATCAAAAATATCAGATTAATTCCGATGAAGATCGCGCTACTTGGTTAGAACGCAATAATTGTACGCTCGAACAGTTCGAGCATTCAGTTATGCGAACGATCAAGCTCGATCGTTTCAAACAACTGACTTTTAATGGTAAGGTTGATTCCTACTTTTTACAACGCAAAGCTCAACTCGATCGAGCTATCTATTCCTTGTTGCGAGTCAAAGATCCGCATCTAGCGCAAGAACTCTTCTTTAGAATTCAAGACAAGGAAGCCACTTTTACCGAGCTTGTCAAACAATATTCCGGCGGACAAGAAGCCGAAATCGGTGGCGTAGTCGGCCCTCACGAGCTATCGGTGCCGCATCCATTATTGGCGCAGAAACTCAGTTCGCTCAAGCCAGGACAATTGTCTCCTCCGGTACACATTGCCGACTGGTTTGTCGTAGTCAGATTAGAAAAATATATACCCGCACAATTAGATAAAACCATGCGATCGCGATTGATCGAAGAATTGTACGAACAGTGGTTGCAGGCGAAACTAAATCAATTAAAGGTTAAATTAGTCGATCGTTGAATTATTATGATGTAATCTTGATTCGCTATAATAATATTTTGACTGAAAGGTGAAGTTTCAAATTTCTGTTATTTGTTGACTGTCGATGCTTGTTGTTGTTTCTAGGTTGCTAAAAGCAAGGTTTAAAATTACTCGTCCATGTTAGATGAAATATTTTTAGAATACGAATTTAAAATCTGCTCTAAAAACAACCTTTTATCTTCTACCCTCTACCCTCTGCCCTCTGCCTTCTGCCCTCTGCCTTCTGCCTTTTATGACTTATACTCCCACCACTCCCGAAGCCTTTCTCGCTCAAATCGAGCCATTCAATCGGCTTTCGGCAAGTACTCAGTCTAGACTCGCCAAAGTCGCTCAGTATTATCGCTATCATGTCGGACAACCGATCGCCCTACGAGATCGGATGTCGGCTCAGATTAATATCGTCGTCGAAGGTACAGTCCGCCTGCTGGGATACCCTTCCGAGCATACTTCTCCCGTCACCCTAGAGCGACTGGAAACTGGCAGCACGATCGGGGCAATTGGTACGATTAGGGGCGTTCCGTGCGAATCGGCGATTGCTTCGACAGAGGCTATTTGCCTGAATATTCCCACCGAATCATTCATGGAGATGGTTGCCAAAGAACCGATTTTACAGGAATATTTTTATCGACCGACCGCGATCGAAATTTTTGAATTACTGCGCTTAGAACTAGAACAGCACCCCAATCAAGAACAATTATTGCAACTCTTGGGCGTCGATTCGCTCAAAGAATTGGCTCTCAAAGCAGTGGACTCGGCGGTAGTTTACACATCGCCGCAGGATATCCCCAGCGCACTCAAAAATTGGGATTGGTTTGTCGCCAGCCAGTTAGATGCCGCATCTGCAAGTTCGGCAGCACGGATTTATGCCATCGGCGATCGGATCGATCTCGATTCCTTCCAGTCCAAACACAAACTCCGCCTAGTGGGGATTTCCCCCGATATCTTACGCTTTACGGCAACTGAAGATCGCGATCGCATCATTGATATCGATGACTCGATCGAAATCGATCGATCTTCCGATCTCGTCGTCGCCACACCGTCCGAAATCCCCTACGCGCCAGATCTCCCGCTGACGCTAGATAAACCCGCTAAATCGGGTCAAAAATATGCGATCGTCCGAGGCAAAGGTCAAATCGATGGTAGCGTTGCTTGCTTTGAGATGCTCGCCAATGAGTTCAAAATTCCCTTCCGGCGCGATTCTGTCCGCAAAATAGTCGCCCATCATATCGAGCAATCTGGTGGCGGTATTTCCTTGCAATTTTGTGGAGCGGTAGTAGACTTTTTGGGGCTACAGGGGCAGTTAGCAGGCATCTCCGTCGCCAATATCCAGCGGATTCAGGTACCAGCCCTAATTAAGTGGGAAGACCGCCTAGCCGTGATTTGTGCCGTCTCTAACGATACAGTGACGATCGCCCTACCCGATAGCGGACTGATCCAGCGCAGCCCTCAAGAGCTAGTACTCAACCAAGCATCGACAACCGAACAACCCACTGACGTTATCCCGATTCTCCTAATCCAAGCCACCCGCTACACGCCAGAGCAAAAATTTGGCATCAGTTGGTTTTGGCCTTCTATCGTGCAATATAAGGGAGTATTAATTGAGGTCTTAATTGCTTCGTTCTTTATCCAATTATTCGGGCTGGCAAATCCGTTAATTACTCAGACGATTATCGATAAAGTCTTGATGCAAAATAGCGCGACTGCGTTAAATGTATTCGGGGTACTTTTAATTGGTGTCGCCATCGGCGAAGCCTTATTAACCAGTTTGCGGACGTATTTGTTTGCCGATACCACCAATCGGATCGATTTAGCGTTAGGTTCGCAAATTATCGATCGATTATTGCGCTTACCGCTGCGTTACTTTGAAAAACGCTCCGTCGGGGAACTCTCCACCCGCGTCAACGAGTTAGAAAATATCCGCCAGTTCCTGACAGGTACCGCCCTCACCGTCGTCCTCGACTCGGTATTTTCGGTCATCTACATCGTGGTGATGTTGATTTATAGCTGGCTGCTGACACTCGTCGCCCTGGCTACACTCCCACTCTGTATTCTCATTACTACCGCTGTCTCGCCGATCGCGCGCAAACAGTTACGCGACAAAGCCGAACGCAATGCCAAATCTCAGTCGCACCTAGTTGAAGTAATTTCTGGCATTCAAACCGTCAAAGCCCAAAACGTCGAACTGCGATCGCGCTGGAAATGGCAAGAACGCTACACTCAGTACGTGATGTCCGGCTTCAAAACCGTCGTCACCTTTACCACCGCCAATTCTGCCACCACCTTTCTCAATCAGATCTCTAGTTTATTAGTCCTCTGGGTGGGCGCGTATTTAGTCCTAGACGGCAAACTCACCCTCGGACAACTAATCGCCTTCCGGATCATTTCTGGCTACGTTACCAGCCCCTTATTGCGGCTGACACAACTCTGGCAAAACTTCCAAGAGACGGCACTTTCGCTCGAACGGATTGCCGATATCCTCGATACCCCGATGGAATCTAACGAGATCGATCGTGGTAACATTCCCATGCCCACGATTCGCGGTAACGTTAAATTCGATAGCGTCTCCTTCCGCTTTGCCCCCACAGGCGCGCTCAACCTCGATAACGTCAACCTCGAATTTGGTGCTGGTAAATTTATTGGTATCGTCGGGCAAAGTGGCTCCGGTAAAAGTACGCTGATGAAGCTGTTACCGCGCCTATATCCCCTCGAATCGGGACGCATTTTAGTAGACGACTACGACATTTCTAAAGTCGAACTCTACTCCCTCCGCCAACAAATCGGGATTGTCCCCCAAGATACCCTCTTATTTGAAGGCAGCGTCCAAGAAAATATCGCTCTCAACCTCCCCGACGCCACTACCGACCAAATCATTCAAGCCGCCACGATCGCCCACGCTCATGACTTTATTATGGAGCTACCCAATGGTTATAACTCCCCCGTCGGCGAACGCGGCTCTGGCTTATCTGGCGGACAACGCCAACGCATCGCGATCGCGCGGACGATCCTCCAAAACCCCCGCCTGCTGATCTTAGATGAAGCCACCAGCGCGCTCGATTACGAATCCGAGCGTCAAGTCTGCACCAATATCGCCGCCGCCTTCCAAGGTAGAACGGTATTTTTTATCACCCACCGTCTGACAACAATTCGCACTGCTGATGTCATCTTGATGATGGATCGCGGTGTCGTCGCGGAGCTGGGGACTCACGACGAATTGATGGAATTAAAAGGCCGCTACTACTGTCTCTATCAGCAACAAGAATCTCAATTGTAAGGAATAGTTGATTTCTTACACAGATCTGTAGGGGCGGGTTTATGAGATCGATTCCGAATAATTCCAAAAATCTAAATCAAACCTGCCCTCCCCACCAATAACCGATCGATCGTCACCACCTCAAATCCCCACAATCGAATCGCACATTATCATCTTCTACACACGAACGAATCGCTCTCGATACTTGCTGGTGGGGTGGGCGGGTTCGTTCAAAATTCCTGGATTTTGGCGATGATTTCTAGCATAAACCCGCCCCTACAGTCCCACTATAATAAATAAGGCATTGCTGGATCTAAGTATGATTCAGCAACGCCTTATAGTTTATTATTTAATCGATCGAGTTCTACGATCTTGGTACCGCCAAATTAATTGCCGATATCACCAAAATAGCGATCGTCTAAAATCAAATGACGATGACGATCGAGCGTCATATAACCTTTAGCTTGAAACTGTGCCATCATGCGACTGACAGTTACTCGTGTAGTGCCGATCGCACTAGCTAACTGTTGATGGGTAAACTTGTAACCGATCCGCGTCTGATTATTAGGTAAAGATTCACCCAGCTCATCTCGGAGCAATGCTAACAGACCTTTTAACCTTTCGACAGTATGCCTGCGACCGTTAATAATCAGCAGTAATTCGGCTTGGCGCATCCGTTTGACTAGTGGCGGGAGTAAGAGCTGCGACAACCGCATCGAACTCTCAATTTCATCTAGTCGCAGCCATCGTAAATAGACAGGGGACAGTGCGATCGCTTGGTAATCTAAAGTTGCAGATTCTTGAGTGCCGAACCACGCACCAGCCGCAGCCCATCCAAATAATACCTGCTCTCCATCTTCATAGTTCGCACTGAGTTGGACTAACCCTTGGGTAACTTGCCATACACCCTCTGGAAACAACGGGATTTCATCGCCTTTGGTATGAAAATACAGCCGCTTATTCAGGACACAAGACTGTTGCTGTTGTTGTTGTGAGTAATCTAAGTCTGTACTTTGAACGATCGACAGCATAATTGACGCTCCAAAATCTGAACCCAATCTACTCGGTCAAGGTAAAATTCAGGTAATGGATAGATTAAGGTTGGTGGATAGTCGATCGTGGATAGTGGATAGTGGATACTTAATAGCGATGCTTGTAATCCAACAGCCCTAAATTTATATGCAGACAGTAGAAAAATCTACAGCACCTCATTGGAAGTCGATTATTGCACAACTAACAGCAGTAGTCGGTAAAAAAGGTATCATTCAGCGGCGAGAAGAACTCATAACTTATGAGTGCGATGGTTTGACAAGTTATCGCGAACGGCCTGCACTAGTTATTCTACCCAAGACTACAGAGCAAGTAGCAGCGGCGGTAAAGATTTGCGACGAAAATAATGTAGCTTGGATCGCAAGAGGTGCCGGAACGGGTTTATCGGGTGGTGCGTTACCCGTCGAAAATTGCGTGTTGATTGTCACGGCACTAATGAATCAGATCCTGAAAGTAGATTTAGAGAATCAACGAGTAGTCGTGCAACCTGGTGTAATTAATAACTGGGTAACTCAAGCCGTCAGTGGCGGTGGCTTTTATTATGCGCCAGATCCTTCCAGTCAAATTATCTGCTCGATCGGCGGTAATATTGCCGAAAATTCTGGCGGCGTTCACTGTCTCAAGTATGGCGTTACTACCAATCATGTTCTCGGCTTAAAATTAGTCATTCCCAGTGGCGAAATTATCGATGTTGGTGGAGAAATTGCCGAAATGCCGGGATACGATCTCACAGGCTTATTCGTCGGTTCCGAAGGTACCCTCGGCATCGCCACCGAAGTTACCCTCAAAATCCTCAAAACACCCGAATCTATCTGCGTCCTCCTCGCTGATTTTGAAAGCGTGGAAGCAGCAGGCAGCGCAGTCTCCGGGATCATCGGTGCGGGTATTATCCCCGCAGGCATCGAGATGATGGACAACTTCAGCATTAACGCCGTCGAAGATGTCGTCGCCACCAAATGTTACCCCCGCGATGCCGCCGCCATTCTGCTCGTCGAAATCGACGGCTCGGCAGTAGAAGTCGTCACCAATCAAGCCCGGATTGCCGCTATTTGCCGCGACAACGGAGCTAGATCGATCGATATAGCAACAGAGCCAGAACAACGCTTGCGGCTGTGGAAAGGGCGTAAAGCCGCCTTTGCGGCAATGGGCAAAATCAGTCCCGATTATTACGTGCAAGATGGTGTCATTCCCCGCACGCAACTATCCTATGTGCTCCAAGAAATCGCGAGACTGGGCGAAAAATATGGCTATTTTGTCGCCAATGTCTTCCATGCTGGCGATGGCAATTTACACCCCTTAATTTTGTACGATAACTCCAAAGCTGGTGCCTTAGAACAGGTAGAAGCCTTGGGTGGCGAAATTCTCAAGCTCTGCGTCAAAGTCGGCGGCAGTATTTCTGGCGAACACGGCATCGGTGCCGATAAACGTTGCTATATGTCAGAAATGTTCACCGAGACAGATTTAGAAACAATGCAATGGGTACGCACGGTATTCAATCCCAAAGAATTAGCCAATCCAGGTAAAATTATCCCCACGCCCCGCACTTGTGGCGAATCGGCACT
>NZ_PVWO01000167.1 GCF_003003845.1 Chamaesiphon polymorphus CCALA 037
GGGGTAAAGGGACTACGATCGATTCCAATAGACTATTTGGTTAAATCATCAGTTTTTTTATGCGTGAAATTCCAACCGATCGGGGGATAGACAATACATTATCGGTATTATTTGAAGGCTATCGCTTCATCTCAAATCGGTGCGATCGATATCAAACCGATATTTTTCAGACCCGACTGTTATTTAAAAAAACGATTTGTTTGCGAGGAGAAGCGGCAGCCAAAGTTTTTTACGATAATGAAAAATTTTCCCGTCAGAATGCTACACCCAAGCGCGTGCAGAAAACGCTAGTGGGCGAAGGTGGCGTACAAGGTTTGGATGGTGAAACCCACCGACAGCGCAAGCAAATCTTCATGGCATTGATGACACCAGAGCGGATGGCGCAACTGATGGAACTAACCCGCCAGCAATGGGAAGCGGCATCCGAGCAATGGGAACGGCGCGATTCTCTTTCAGAGACGCTCCGCGAACGAGTAGTGCTGCTGGATGCAGCTCATGAGGTACTGTGTCGAGCTGTGTGTGCTTGGTCGGGGGTGCCATTGCCAGAGGCAGAGGTAGAGCGACGCACCCAAGATCTGGCGGCGATGATTGATGGCGTAGGGGGAATTGGCTTGAGGTATGTGCAGGGTAGACAGGGACGGGTAGAATCCGAACGCTGGATCAAAACGATTCTGGAGCAAATTCGCACTCACCAGTTAGATGTGCCCGAAGACAGTGCTGCTTATGCCTTTGCCTGGTATCGCGATCCAGCAGGAAACCTTTTAGACTTACAGATTGCCGCAGTTGATTTACTAAATGTATTGCGTCCGGTGGTCGCGATCGCACGCTATATCACGTTCGCAGCCTTAGCCCTGCACGAACACCCAGAGTGTCGTCAACAACTCAAAGATGATGCTGAGTATCGAGAGCTATTTACTCAAGAAGTCCGACGCTTTTATCCGTTTTTTCCATTTGTGGCAGCTCGCACTCGCCATGCCTTTGAATGGCAAGAGTATCATTTTCCGCAAGGAGTTCGGGTGTTGTTAGATTTGTACGGCACTAACCACGATCCGCACCTGTGGGAGCAACCAGAGGAGTTTCGACCCGATCGATTTCGGCAGTGGGATCGCAGCAGCTTTAACTTTATTCCCCAAGGTGGCGGCGATTATAATGTCAATCATCGCTGCGCTGGAGAATGGATTACGATTCAATCGATCGCCACAACATTAGATTTTCTAGTTAATTCAATTCAGTATGATGTCCCGGAACAAGATCTAGAAATTAGCTTGTCACGGTTTCCAACTATGCCCAAAAGTTGCTTTATTATTAGCAATGTCAAACGCATTTAGCTCGATGCCTGCATCGGAGCCGATCGGATTTTTCAGACATCCGCTCAAACTATCCGTAAGCGTTTGATATCCCCCATCGGTGGCGCACCAAACATTCGCGAATATTCACGACTGAATTGAGAGGTACTCTCATAACCTACTCGCTCCGCAGCAATCGTCGCCGTGAAATTTTCAGCCAGCATCAGGCGACGGGCTTCGATGAGTCTTAATTGCTTTTGATATTGCAGCGGACTCATCGATGTCACTTGCTTGAAATGATGGTGAAAAGATGAAGCAGACATATTCGCTAGATCGGCTAAATCTTCAACTCGAATCGATCGAGTCAGATCGGTTTTAAGAACTTGAATAACGTCAGCAATTCGTTGCATCTTACTACCCGATGTGGCAATCTGACGGACGGCTTCGCCTTGTTCGCCCATTAACAAGCGATAGTAAATTTCGTGGATAATTAGCGGAGCCACGATCGGGATATCTTGGGGTGTATCCAACAGTTTTGTCAGTCGCAGGGCGCAATCGAGTAAGGTAGTGTCGGCGGTGCTGACAAACAATCCTCTGACCGAGTTCTCTGGTTTACTCGCACTGGACTTGGTTTGAGCGGTAATAATATCGCAAAGTTGAGGCAGATCTAAGTCTAACTTGAAGCCTAAATAAGGCCGCTCTGGAGTTGCCTCTAATACAAATCCGCTCATCGGTAGATCGACTGAAACGACCAGATATTGAGACGCGCCGTAGTTATAGGTTTCCTCCCCCAGTAATACTTGCTTTTTGCCCTGCAAGAGGATGGCAAAGATCGGATTACTGACACCGTGGAGAGCTAGTGGCGCGGCAGATTCGCGCTGAAATTCTAATCGATCGATTCCCGTCTGATGATAACCGTTCCCCTTACCGTGGGTGTGGCGAGTTACCAGTGCGGCCAGTTCGAGACAGCTATCGGCGATCGCATTGTGGTTGAGTATTCCCGTAGTCATGCTAGTTGCCCCGTAAGGATTCGTTGGCGTAGTCTACCGGAGGTACGCGGTTCCTTTCGAGCATTTTAACGCATTTAATCGTTGTCCAAAAGCTTGGCGTGGAGGATTAGGCAATAAACTGCGAGGTCTATGTATTTAAAACTGGGGCTGCTACTCGTAACATGAATTCATCGGCATCAAACCTAAAAAAATAACCATGTTAAACATAGAAAATAAAGTTGTTATTATCACTGGTGCGAGTAGCGGCATCGGTGAAGCTACCGCTAAATTGTTAGCAAAAAATGGTGCGAAAGTAGTTTTGGGAGCACGACGAATCGATCGATTAGAAACGATCGCCAAGGAAATTCATGCCGAGGGTGGCATCGCCGAATACCAGGCTCTCGATGTCACCCAACGCAGTCAACTTGACGCGATCGTTCGATTTGCTAACGATAAATTCGGACGAGTCGATGTCATCTTTAACAATGCCGGAGTGATGCCCTTGTCCCTGCTCAAAGATCTCAAAGTTGAGGAGTGGGACAAGATGATAGATGTGAATGTTCGCGGTGTCTTGAATGGGATTGCGGCGGTACTGCCAATTATGGAAGCACAAGGTGGCGGACAGATTATTAATAATGCTTCGATTGGCGCACATTTTGTCTCGCCAACTGCTGCGGTTTATTGCGCCACAAAACATGCTGTTTGGGCGATCTCTGATGGACTACGGCAGGAATCCAAAAACATTCGCGTGACGATTATATCTCCCGGCGTAACTGAAACCGAACTCGGCTCTGATATTACGGATGAGTCATCGCAAGGCTTTTTGAAAGAACTCCGCAAAACTGCATTAAGTTCGGATGCGATCGCTCGTGCGGTTTTATATGCCGTTTCTCAGCCCGATGATGTCGATGTCAACGAAATCGTCGTCCGCCCTACTGCCAGCGCGTATTAGTGTTCCAAATCGAAATCGAGATCTGTTACTGCCACCGAACTTATTTTAACCAGGAAAGAACTCAATGAGCCTCACAGCCTTCCGCACCCTCGGTCGCTCTGGACTTATCGTCAGTCCATTAGCTCTGGGCACTATGACCTTCGGAACCCAACGATGGGGTTCGCCCGATGACGTTTCCGAGTCGATCTTTCACACATACGTCGAGGCAGGGGGTAACTTTATCGATACCGCCGACATGTATGCTAACGGTCGCAGCGAAGAACTCATCGGCGGCTATATTATGGATCGTAAGTTGCGAGACAAACTGGTGCTGGCGACCAAATGCGGCTTTCACGGTGGCGAACCTGGTAACCCCAATACTGGTGGTAACGGTCGGAAGAACATTCACCGTGCCCTAGAAGGATCGTTACGCCGCCTCAATACCGACTATGTAGACCTGTATTGGATCCACGTCTGGGATAGCATCACGCCCGTTGAAGAGGTACTTCAAACCCTCGGCGACCTAGTTCGTGCTGGCAAAATTCGCTACTTTGGTTTCTCAGATATCCCCGCTTGGTATGCCATCAAGTCTGCCACGCTCGCAGCAGCGCATCATCTTCCCAGTCCGATCGCCATGCAACTGGCATATTCCCTCGTCGAGCGGAATATCGAACGCGAACATCTCCCCGCCGCTCGTGAATGCGGTCTGGGCATCTGTCCCTGGAGTCCGCTAGCAGCAGGTTTCCTGACAGGTAAGTACCAGCGCAAGAGTGAAGAGGCAAGCGGTGAAGGTCGGTTGATTGGTGCCAATCCGTTTGGAAATATGATGTTTACCGATCGCAACTGGCGCATCCTCGACACCCTGCGGGCGGTAGCGGCGCAGATCGAGCGTCCGTTGGCACAAGTCGCCCTCGCATGGGTTTCGGCACAACCAGGGATGACCGCACCGATCTTGGGAGCCAGTAAGCTGGAGCAGTTGCACGATAATTTGTCTTCACTAGAAATCCGCCTCACCGCAGAACAGCTCCAGACATTGAATGAAAGTAGTGCGATCGATCCAGGATTTCCCTACAGTATTTTCACCCCAGAGATAAACCGCAGCATCTTCGGTGGCACAAGCGTTCGAGGCTGGCAATAATGGCTTCAGAAAAAAGAAGATCTGACTTTAACAAGCAACAGGGGTTGAAATTTTCATCCTAAAAATCCAATTATTAATTAATTTCAAGAGAGACTTATCTATGAAAATAATAGTAACAGGTTCGATCGGAAACATCAGCAAGCCACTGACAAAAGAGTTGGTAGCACAAGGTCATACAGTTACAGTTATTAGTAGCAACAAGGAAAAACAAACAGACATTGAATCATTGGGAGCCACCGCCGCCATTGGCTCATTGGAAGATGTGGATTTCTTGGTGTCCACCTTTTTAGGTGCCGATGCCGTGTATTGTATGGTTCCACCAAATAACTACTTCGATCTTCACCTCGATCTGTTGGCTTATTATCGCCGACTGGGTAACAACTATGCAACAGCGATCGAGCAATCGGGTGTAAAACGTGTGGTGAATCTAAGTAGCATTGGTGCTCATTTAGAGAAAGGATCGGGGATTTTACTTGGTGCCCATGATGTGGAAAAGATTCTGAACGAATTATCGTCAGATGTCGCTATTACTCATCTGCGTCCCACTTCTTTCTATTACAATTTATTCGGCTATGTAGAGACGATAAAAGCGGTGGGAGCGATCGCTGCTAACTACGGTGCCGATGACCAGATCCCTTGGGTTTCCCCGATCGATATTGCGACTGTAATTGCTGAAGAAATAGCAACACCGCTTGTTGGTAGAAAAGTCCGGTATGTAGCCAGTGAGGAACTTACAGGTAACGAAACAGCGAGTATTTTAGGTGCGGCAATTGGCAAGCCCGATCTGAAATGGATAATTATTAGCGACGCACAAATGCGCGGCGATTTAGAATCCGCTGGCATGAATCCACAAATTGCGGCTGGTTTAGTTGAAATGTATGGCAGTCTTCATAGTGGTTTATTGGCAGAAGATTATTACCGCCATAAACCAACGGTTATGGGCAAAGTCAAGCTGGCAGATTTTGCCAAAGAATTTGCTGCTGCTTTTTAACGATCGACACCATTACACAAACTTAGGAATAAAACCATGACGATCTAACGTACCCACAAATCTGGCTCAAAACCAGCAGCTAGTCGAACGGCTCGGTGCATCGCGGCGGAGAAAGGTGTCAGTCCGACACAAATTGCTATTGCCTGGGTACTGGCAAAAAGCCCAAATATCGTGCCCGTTCAAGCTCAACTGTCCGAATCCCTGACAGCCCTGGATGTAGACTTATCCGCCGCATAGCGAAGATTGAGGCAGAATGTTTTATATCGAAGCATCGTCGCGCTATCATCGATCTAGACGATCGGATTCAATCGAGGTAAAATCTATGCTGAAGTTCTACTACGCGCCGATTTCGGCAAATGCACGTCGAGTTTGGATTACTTTACTAGAAAAACAAATTCCGTTTGAGCCAATTATTGTAGACCTTGATGGCGAACAATTTCAAGCTGAGTTTACTGCCATCAACCCACTGCAACGAGTACCCGCGATCGTCGATAACGAGTTGGGGATTTTTGAATCATTAGCTATTTTAGATTACCTCGAAGCGAAATATCCCATACCTGAGTTAATACCAAAAGAATTGAATAAATTGGCGATCGCGCGCACAATTTCGATGGTTTCGCTAACTGAATTACAACCTGCTGCGCTAACATTAACCAAGCAACTGATGGGATTAGACATCGATCCAACGAGTGTTGACAAGGCCCGACAACGCACGAACGTCATCTTACAATTCTTTGAAGATACGATCGCAGATCGCCCCTATTTTACCGGGAACACATTTACAATTGCCGATATTGTGGCGGGTACGCTGGTTCCGTCTGCCTCAATGTTTGGTATTTCATTAGAGCCTTATCCTGGGTTAACTGCCTGGATCGATCGATTGTCCCAGCGCGAGAGTTTTCAACAAACTGCACCGACTCCAGAACAGGTTCAGGCGGCATTACCCACCATTAAGAAAATTATGGAAACACGATAACAGTATTTTTTCGAGCATATTTCTCATTTTTGCGATCGCTAACCACAGTTTAGACTCGATAAAATTGTGAGATAGCTATTCAAAATTGCTAGCATTAATACCCGCATAGTCGAGCGTCATGTTAACCTTTTAAATCCTGGTTCAGCACTTGTGGCGTGACAACAGGAGTACCAGTTCCTGGAATAAAAAAGGGGTTTTGTTTGTAGCTACCATTGAGCCGCGATCGCAGCACCATCCCAAACACGCGCAATGTACCCGCCAGTAACCCCGTCGATTTTGGCTTATGTTCCCCAATTGCTGCTTGAGTACTGACATGCATCCGAATCGTTCCAAAGGCATCGTCTAACGACACGCGATCCGAACTCAAGCAATTGTGAATCAAACCAATGAAGGATAGCTTAAAATTTGGAGAAGTGTTCCCAATCGGCGTATTACAACAAGCTGCGTACCAGCGAAGTAGACCATTTTCGGTGAGCCGGATGCAAGCTAGATGTTCGGTACCTTCGCTAAAGTCGATATGTTTGGGAATAGTTTGAATGATGCTAGTGCCACCGAATTCATCCAGAATATCATCCTCTCGCTTGAGAAAACGGGCAAATGCTTGGCAATCTGCACAATAGCACACGCACCGATTTACATCCTGAGTGCGCTTCAGGGTGCCCTTTAATTTGCCACAATTACAACGAATAGAGTGAGTCATCATTTGACGTTCCTCCTGCTGGGAAATGTTAAGCTATGTCTGCGGATCTGTCATCCATTGGACGAGTTGGATGACGACACCATTGGGATCGGTCACTTGAAAGAAGCGTTCGCCCCAGGGTTCGGTTTCAATTGGTGTCGTTATCGCCACCCCTTCTAATTGTAAGCGGTCATATTCTCGATCGATATCATCGACAACAAAAGCAATTAGCAAACCATCCGCTCGATGTCCGCGCATGTGAATTGGTTTAAAACTGGGCAGTCCAGTTTTGAGGAAAATCAGGTTGAAGCCAACATCCGATCGAGAAAGGGACACGAAACCTTCGGCGGACATTTCTTCACTAAAGCCGAAATATTGTTTGACAAAATCGGCGGATGCCGTGACATCATCAACGTTGAGCGATAGTGCTGATGCGGTAATTTTCATCGGTTTTTGGTACGAAAGGTAAACTATATTCGATCGCTAATTATGACTTAACACGCATCTAGCAAGATTGTAAAAAATAGACCTCAATTCTCTAAACTACTACTCAGATCGGTGTTAGGTAGGATCGACTGCAATATCAAAATGCAATACATCTTCGCGAATTCCTAGCTTGGTGTAAAGTTCGATCGCTGGATCGTCGCCGAGATCTGCTTGGACGAAAATGACATAAGCTCTACAGGCAGCGGCTATTTCCTTCAGCTTTTGAATTAGTGCCGTAGCGATTCCCTCCCGTCGATGCGCTGCTGCCACAGCCAGATCGTAGATATAAATCTCGCTGCGCTCTTGCTCGAACTTTTTCAGCTCGTAAGCCACCAGACCACCAACGACCTCACCTGCTTTTAAGGCGGCGATCGCGATAAAGTAATCATGCTTGAGTAATTGCCGCAGGTAGTCCGCACTAGGGCGATTCCCGCTATAGGTTTCCACTTCATCGAACGCTTCTCCAAACATCGCGAGTAGAGCTTCCATCAATGCAATGTCATCCGGCTTGAGTTGCTGAATGTTTGAGTTCATAGGTATTTCCTAATCCGACTCGATCGCGCTAAGCGACTGTCTAGCCATTTGTTTGTACTCATCCAAACCCGACTTTAGCGCAAATTCTGCAATATCTATCGCAACAGCAGCATTCAGTTCGATGACATGCTCTGCCATCCTCGGCCAAGTGCGCCCGCCCGCCGCCGCGTATGCCGCGATTAGCTTATCGAGAGCTTCTCGACCAAATATGCGGTAATAGGCGACAAAATCTCTCGCTGGGTCGGTGACAGATGCTTCCGTCCAGTCAATAAATCCAGTCACCTGTGCCTGTGCGTCAATTAGAATATGCCCAGCATGTAAATCGCCGTGGGTTAATACTGTTTCTTTCATCCAAATTTCATCGTTTTGAAGCCAGTTTTGCCATCGCTCCCATAACGCCTGACTTACACCAAACTCGACCCTGACTGCATCCATTCTCTGCTTCATCCGATCGCGTACTTCTGCGGCAGTCTGCACCGGAAGACCCGTTGCGCGTAATTGCTCAATGCTAATTTGATGCAAAGAAACCATTCCCTTCGCTAGCGATGTATAGAATCGATCGGGCACATTCGCTGGATCGATTTCCCACATATAGGCTTTTGCTTCTGTATCGATCGTGGCCGTTGGCACACCGTTTAATGCCCGATAAGCAATGAGTTCATCCGTGCAAATAACCCATCGGGGCACTTCCACACTTAGCAGCGGCGCGATCGTTTCCAGTATTCGTTTTTCCTTGTCTACCGATAGCAGCACATCCTCCCGCCGAGGCAGACGCAAAATCCAGCGTTCTCCATTAGTATCCGTTGCCAACACGACTTGAAAGTCAAGACCAGATTCATTAAATTGAAGTGAATCTTCCTGGATAGTCAAACCGTTCTGATGAGCTAACGCCAGCACTTCTTGCTGCGATCTTATATTTTTAATCATGTCATCGATCGTGTCGTTGAATCCTACTCTAATGGTAACGAACTCAGCCGATTCTCCATAGGAGAGACTACGCCAACGATCGGACTCTACAAAGTCTTGAAGCAGAAATCTTCTAGTCGCAATTTCCATCTTAAAAAACCTAATATTCGAGCCGATCGCGATCGAATATATTAAATTAGGCGGTCAGAGCGGCAATTTTGCTACGAGCATTGGCGATCGATTCTGCCAATTTTTGTCCCCCATATTCATCGTTTTCTACATGAACAAAGGTGATGTCTGTAATGCCCATAAACCCAAACGCAGTCACAATGTATGGATCTTGATGATTCCACTTCTCGTTACGACCTCCAGCATTATATCCGCCATCACCACGAGCAGTAATTACAAACATCTTCTTGTTGTGAACGAGAGGTTTATAAGGCATTTCTGGGTCTTCAGGCTCAAATAACCACGTTCGTCCCACTCGGACAATCTGGTCGATGTAGGCTTTGAACGTACTGGAAACGCTGAAGTTGTACATCGGAACGCCCATGACATAGACATCAGCCGCTAGGAATTCATCTACAAGCAGATCGCTCAGGTGAAGAGCTGCGCGCAGTTCGGAGGTATGTTGTTCTGGTGCAGTGAATGCAGCCGCAATCCAAGACTCATCGACGTGAGGAATCGGATTGCGACCGATATCTCGATAGGTAACTGTATCGTGGGGATGAGCTTGTTTCCACTGTTCGGCAAACTCACGGGTCATGCGGCGAGAGTGAGAACGCTCTCCTCTGGGACTAGCATCAATGTGGAGTAGATGTGTCATGATTTTTCCTGGATTACTATGCTCTTAGCTTAGATAAGTGCTCCTCGATCGGCTATCACATTTCTAGGTAACTATCAAAATCTTGCGATCGATTTTTAAGTACCGCTCAAAGTAGCTACAATCGAAATCTAATAGCGTTAAGGTCGTGTGATGAAAACGAAGCCTGTCCATCGATCGGAAATCTGCCATCCGCCCATTTTGTCCAGTCAAAATCGGGGATGGGAAAACATTCTGGTCGAGCAATTCCAATCGCCTCCAGGCGAAGTGAGTTGCCTTCCGGGGAAAGAACATACAATTTGCTTATCCCTGGCACCCCGACCAATCCGCTTTTTGCAAATTAAGGGAGGGACAACTCATATCGGGATGTATGGGAAAGGTGACATTTCGATAACGCCCGAACAGACATCATTTTTTGCTCGTTGGGATGGTGACGATTGCTATTTACAGATGCGGATTGCATCTGATTTCCTCCAGAGTGTTGCGACAGAAGCCTTGGAGCTGAATTCAGATCGGCTGGAATTACGATCTGAATTTCGGATTCGCGATCGCCAGATCGAATCGATCGGCCTGATGCTACTCTCTGAGCTGCAACAAGATAATCTCGGCGGTAGGCTTTATGTTGACTCTCTGGCAAATGTGCTAGCAGTGCATTTACTCCGGCAATATTCGGCTACCGCACCCCGTGTTTTTATCCACAAAGGGGGATTGCCAGAACGTCAGGTTTTACAAGTTTTAGACTACATCCACGACCATCTGGAGCGAGATATTAAGCTTGCCGATTTAGCCAAATTATTAGGCATGAGTCAATTTCATTTTAGCGATCGATTCAAGCAGGCGATCGGTACATCTCCCCACCAATACCTCCTCCAGCAACGAGTAGAACGAGCAAAAAAGTTGTTGAAGAAAACCGATCGATCGATTACAGAGATTGCTTTAGAATGTGGTTTCAACAGTCATAGTCATTTGAGCAAGCAGTTTCGACAACTCGCCGGGATGACTCCCACAGCCTATCGATCGAATTAGATTTTCATCGATTTTAACTACTACTTATTACTCGTTCGTACATTTCACGAATAGGCGT
>NZ_PVWO01000689.1 GCF_003003845.1 Chamaesiphon polymorphus CCALA 037
CTACCACAATTGGTTGACTCTACTCCATTTTCCTCCCCTTTCTCGATCGCTTTCTCCTCTAATGGCTAAAGTCGAGTTCAAGAAGTCGGGGCTATTTTATATCCTCTACTTTGATTTCCTTATGTTAGATATTTACCAAAAAAAGAGGTAACTATCAGCCATCGACGATCGATGATCGACTATCGGCGATCGACTCCTGAAGAGCCTCCGAGATGAAGTCTATGAATACTTCAAGTTTTCCTGAGTGTTGGCGATGTTTTGGGTAAATCGCATATAGGGTTAAAGGTTCCGTAGACCATTCTTTCAAGACAGTTTTTAGCATCCCACGTTCTAATCCATCTAAAACTGCGAACATGGGCAAAAAAATCAAACCGAGTCCCGCAACAGCAGCTCGACTCGCAGCAAGGCTATTGTTCACTTTTAAAGATCCATTAACCTTCACGGTTACGGTTTCATCACCTCGCCAAAAACACCACTCATGGGGCGATCGCGCCAGCGTGTAAATCACACAATGGTGCTGCTTTAAATCCTCCGGCGATTTTGGTTCGCCATATTGCTTGAGATATGCTGGTGAGGCGCAAACGACTCGTTGAATATTGCAGATTCGATGTGAAACCAGACTATTATCGTTGACTATTCCGCCCCCTCTAATCCCTACATCAAATCCTTCCTCGATCGGATCTACATAGCGATCGTTGAGGATGAGTTCGATCTGCATATCTGGATAAATCGATTGAAATTGATAAATCGCTGTTGCTACATGGGTTAAGCCCAGAGACATTGGTGCTGTCACGCGCAGCAGTCCGTGAGGTTTGACACAGAGATCGGAAACCACTTCTTCAACACGTTCTAGTTCGTCCAGAATCGAGGAAACCCGCTGAAAATAGAGTCGTCCTGCTTCAGTCAAGTTCAAACGTCTGGTTGTCCGATGAATCAACTGGGTTCCCAGTTCTTTTTCCAGTTCTTGGACATTTTTACTGACGGCTGCATTTGATAAGTTTAGAGCGTCTGCTGCACGGCTAAAACTTTCCAACTCAACAACTCGTCTAAAGACATTCAGAGCAATTAATTTATCCATAGAACATTACATACAAAACAATTCATCTCGCCATCTCTATTATTCACCATGAGTAAAAAGTTATTCAATTAGATCGATCTTTATCTTTTTTGAGTGAAGAGTTATCGTAAAAGTATGCGCTTCAAGCTGCAATAACCCAAAGCGCGGAGGAACTATGATCGAGTACAGGTCTTATGGAGTAGATAAACAGGTTTGCAGTATTAAATATTTCGCGATCGTCGATTTGCTCGATCGATATTACGACGCTTTATATCGTTGCGATATCGCTCTTTTGGCAACTGTTTTTCATGCCAGCGCGCAATACTTTACTGCATCTAGTGGCGAACTATTGCATCTGGATATGAATTCCTATTTTCCAATTGTAGAGCGACGAATTTCTCCCGAATCTTCTGGAGAAACCTACGCATTTTCAATCGAATCGATCGAATTCATAGGGGCTGTAACCGCGATCGCCAGAATGCGTTCTTCCATGCTAGGCAAAGATTTTATCGATCTCCTCACCCTCATTCAGCTTGAGGGCGAATGGAAAATTATTACCAAAGTCTTTCACTACACGCTCCATGCAGACACGGCAATATTGCCAACAAGTCAGAATTAGCCAAAGGTCAAACCATGCCCTATGTAAACATCAAAATTACTCGCGAAGGCGCAACAACACAGCAAAAAGCCGAACTCATTAAAGGTGTAACAGAACTTTTGGTGCGCGTTCTAAATAAAACACCAGCAACGACATTCGTTGTCATTGATGAAGTTGCGACTGAAGACTGGGGTGTTGCTGGAGTGCCTGTGAAAGAATTTCGGCAAGGCATTCAGCGGAGAAAAGTCATGAGACAAGCAACCCTCGAAACCCAAACTACCAACAGCAGACAAGAGCATCAGCTTGGAATTAAAAGGCAACAAGTAAGGCTCACCTCTGGCTGGTTATCTGACGAGCACCGCAAACTTTATTGTAAATGGGATATTGTCCAGGATTAACTTCCTAATGAAAAAAGTCATCTAGACAGTCAAATCTTGGAACTAAATTGGAGGTAGATAGTATGACAACTCAGACTGTAATTATCACGGGTGCTGCAACTGGTTTGGGCTATGCCATTGCTGAAGCATTTTTGCACAATCAGGCGAATGTGGTACTGAATGGGAGAACATTCTCAAAACTTGAAATGGCGGCTCAAAAACTTGCTCGACCCGTTCACGTAGTGTCGCCCTTGGCGAATCGCGTCCATCTGGTAACAGGTGACATTACCGATCCGACATTTGCGCCAAAACTAGTTGAAGAAGCTGTTTCCAGATTCGGTCGAGTGGATGTACTT
>NZ_PVWO01000690.1 GCF_003003845.1 Chamaesiphon polymorphus CCALA 037
TGAAAAAGCTACTCTCAGTTGTGAAATTAATTGAGTGGCTAGTAGCGAGTGTCCGCCCAATTCAAAGAAGTTGTCGTAGATCCCGACAGTTTGCACGCTCAACACTGAAGCGAAGATGTTGGCAATGATTTCTTCACTAGGCGTGCGCGGTGCTACATATTCACTAAGCGTTTTATTGTTATTTTTTTTCCACTGACCTACAGTATTTAAGCTGTTTTCTAAGAATCCTATTTTACAAGCATGGCGTTGAACTTTTCCGCTGGAGGTCTTGGGTATACTGCCTGTTTTCAGCAATATAATTTCGTAAACTTCTAGCTGATGTTCTATTGATACTGCAATTTGGATTTCCCTAAACAACTCATCTGTATTTAGCTTTTTGAAGTCGGTTCGTCTTACCTCACAAACAACAACTAAGTACTCTTCTGCTCCTGTCTCTACGGAAAACACTGCGGTACAATTGTCTTGTAAAGATGAGTGACTGTTTTCAACTGTTAATTCGATATCTTGAGGATAATAATTCCGACCTCTAATAACAATTAAGTCTTTTAATCTACCAGCTACAAACAACTCATCATTGTGAAAAAAACCTAGGTCGCCCGTTCTCAAAAAAGATTTTGGACTCGTATCTAAACAACCTTGAAAGGTTGCTTTCGTTAATTCCGATCGATGCCAATAACCAGCAGCAACACTTTGCCCCGACACCCAAATTTCGCCAACTTGCCCTCGATCGCATTGAGTCAACGAATCTGAATTCACAATCATTACTGTTGAATCAAGATTTGGACGACCGCATCCCACAAATACTCGAACTGCTGACGATGAAATCTCACTCTCGACTACCAAGTTTTGTTCGAGTTTTTCAGCCGAAAAGCTGTGAATTGCTGGTTTTTGTTGCTTGTCTCCGCCTGTTGTAAATAGCGTAGTTTCTGCCATCCCATAACAAGGATAAAACGCACTATAGTTAAACCCACAGTCAGCAAATTTTTTACCAAATTGTGCTAAAGTTTCTGCTCTTACTGGTTCAGCTCCATTAAAAGCCAAATCCCAACTACTCAATTCAAGATTAGCTAATTCTTCAGGCTTAATCTTGTTTACGCATAGATCGTAAGCAAAATTTGGCCCTCCACTTGTAGTTGCTCTATACTTAGAAATTGCCTGTAACCAGCGAATTGGCTTTTGGATAAATGCTACTGGCGGCATCAAAATATTGGTTGTTCCAGCATAAATCGGATGAATTACATGACCGATCAATCCCATGTCATGAAACAATGGCAACCAGCTAACTCCAATACTCCGATCGCTATGCCCGAAAGCCTGATAGATACACTGTTGGTTGTGGATGATATTTCCATGAGTTACCATTACCCCTTTTGGCGTTCCGGTAGAACCAGAAGTATATTGTAAAAATGCCACACTTTCAGGCACAGTGGGGTTAAATGTGAATTCTTGCGGATTAGCTGTAATAGTATCTGTAACGATTGACTGCAACCTAGAAAATTCAACTTCTCGCTCCTCTATTTGCTTTAGATCGGCCAATATTGATGCGGTTGTCAGTAGGAGCTTGGGTTTGGCATCATTAACGATCGATCGCCACCGAGAAAAGTTCTGATTGCGCCTAGGAGGATAAACTGGAACCGCGATTACTCCAGCATACAAACAGCCAAAGAAGGCTGTAATAAATTCCAATCCAGAAGGGTACAGTAATAAAGCACATTCACCGCGCCAAGACTGAAGATAGGCGGCGATCGATCTTGCTTGTCTATCTAATTCCCCATAAGTGAGACTGCCTGATTCAGTTTCTCCATTTTGGAGAAATATATAAGCCTGCCGATCGTGCTGATACTGCGCTCTATAGCTAAGAATATCCAATAAAGATGTAGCTACTGTATTGCTTTCTGGTAGAAACATAAGGTGAACTTACTCATCAAAATCAAAAACAACACCACGATCGGTAAATCGAATCATAGCCATCCTACTCATTAGTCAGTTGACAATTTCACGACTGTGCAGCTCTCGCTACGCCTGCGTCGCTTTTCCACCCTGTTTTTCAAAACTGAGCTACCGAACCACAGCTATAGTACAGTATTTAAACTTGGGAGCGTGTGTCAATTACGACAAAATCTCTAAAAAATAAAATTACTCATACGCAGTCGAATGGAAGTCGCGCATCATTCAATTAGCCTCATCGCTGATGAGGCAGCCATCTTCCATGTGCATATTGCGGCGACGTGTTGTTTTTGACCGACAGAGAGATTATCTGGATAGTAGTGGGTGCGATCGGCTAAACCAACAGCGGCGAGAATATTCAGATCGCAGGTCTAACGTAATACTTCTCATACCAAATCCGGTTTGTACACCCTACGAACCTTGCCCTCACCCCCGC
>NZ_PVWO01000691.1 GCF_003003845.1 Chamaesiphon polymorphus CCALA 037
GTGCGCTGCGAAGCGTACAGTGGTAATGCTCTAGGTGAGTCAAAACAACCACGAGATAATACCTACCTCAAGGTATTAAGGCTGACCTAGCAGGCAGGGGACAATGAGTGAGAACCTGTTTGAAGCCTGGGAAACAAGGGACAAAATGCTGGCACTCTGTTACAGCATGAGGTTTCGAGCCTGAGTCTAGCTATGACTACGAGAGGAATCCTTGTCCGAAGCACCGTCACCTTGGACACGCTGTTAAACAACAGAGATGGCGTGAGACAACAGGTAAATCAGTATTTTATGCTGCTGATGAAAAGGTCTGTTTACTCGGACTGAACCGCTCTGGTTATAGAGGTATAAACCATCGGCTGTGGTCGCGGATACTAGGTCTGTATCCGATTGGTGTAAAGAGGAAGTCTAAGGCTAGACAATCACGTACCACTGTATGAACGTAGGAAGCACGATAACTGGTCGATTGAGACTGGGTTAACTGCAACTGAAGTAGTTATCGTGTGGCAGAGCCATCGTAGTAGTCCGAGCCAGAAAATAGTCTGGTACATGGCGAAGGATGGCAGTCATTGTTAGAGATAAGTCAAGGGAATTAGAGAGGACTAAAACGTATGTCCGATATCATCAAAACCCAACATAGTCTCGCCATCAAGGCACAGCATCAAGCAGAACATCAGTTCGACGATTTGTATCGACTCATTTGTCGAGAAGATTGGATTAGAACCGCCTTAACCGCCGTACTCTCAAATACGGGAGCTAAAACGGCAGGGATCGACGGCATCACAAAAAAGACGCTTGCAGCGGAATCAGCCAAAACTGAATTCGTGAATGCGTTACGGACGGAATTACAAACCAAACAATTCCGACCGATGCCAGTCCGTCGCGTTTACATCCCGAAATCAAATGGTAAACAACGACCGCTAGGTATTCCTACACTCAAGGACAGAACAGTCCAAATGTTGCTGAAGATGGTGTTAGAGCCAATCTATGAAAGTGACTTTCTTAACTGCTCCAATGGTTTTCGACCACAACGCAGAACCCAAGATTGCATCGCCAGATTAGATAGCTACATCAATCGTCGCAACAAATACTATTGGGTAATTGAGGGAGATATCAAAGCGGCATTTGACAGTATTCATCATCAGATACTGCTCAAAATCATGGCGAAGAGAATCGCCGATAATCGTCTCCTGAAACTGGTAGAAAGTTTTCTCAAAGCAGGAATCATGGAGGGTCATCTGTTCAAGCATACCGATATCGGTACACCGCAAGGTGGTATTTGTTCGCCACTTTTGGCGAATATTTATTTGCACCAATTAGATCTCTATTGGTGGCAGAAATATGGCAACCTCGACCGCAAAGAGAAGGAACGTCGCCGCACCAGACACCAAGGAAATTGTGCTTTAATTCGCTACGCTGATGATTGGTTACTTCTGACCAATGGCAGCAAAGCAGAAGCGATGAGACTCAAGGAGGAATTCAGTATCTTCCTCAAAGAAGAACTCCAACTTGAATTGTCGCCAGAAAAAACGCACATTACCCATGTAAATGATGGTTTTGACTTCTTAGGTTTTCACATTCAACGCTATGTTAGCGGACACGACCGACCGAAAATGTTGGTCACACCTGCACCGAAAAACATTAAGAAGTTCAAACAGACCATCAAGGAGATGACCAAGCGGAAATGGTTTCAAGATTCTCCCCTGTTAAAATTCTCTGCCCTTAATGCAGTTTTAAGAGGGTGGATTAACTATTATCGTCACTGCAATGTTAAAGAAATTGCTAAGGATTTAGACTTCTGGGTCAATCAACGGCTATTTCGATGGCTTTGTAAACGGCACAAGTTATCCCCCAAACACATCATCAAGATGTATAAATTGCGCGAAGAAGGTCGAAGATTTAACTTGGGTATTCGCAACGGTGACAAGATTCTTTATCTCTATCGCCTGAGTGATTTACCATTAACTAAATATCGTTCTCGCTCTCCCGAAAATCCTTATATTCAGGGAGAGTATCGGACAGGGGTACCCCTAGCTGACCTACCTTTATCGGAACAGGTGTGGCTGGGCAACGCAAATAACTCCCAATGGCGCGAACTGAAGGAGACAATTAAAGCTGAAAGAGGATCTAAGTGTCAAGTGTGTTCGAGCACGATTAACTTGGATCTACACCACGTTAAAGCCCGAAAATCAAAGGGTAAAGATGAGGTGGAAAATCTTCAACTTCTTTGTCGTGATTGTCATGTCCAAACGCCTTCGTATGGACGAAGCACGTAACAATGATGGAAAGCCGGATGAGGTGAAAGTCTCACGTCCGGTTTGGGGAGAGGAATGAAGAAACACATAAACCGTAAGGTTTAGAGGTGCGCTTTGTTCCTACTCCATT
>NZ_PVWO01000168.1 GCF_003003845.1 Chamaesiphon polymorphus CCALA 037
GGGGTAATGGGACTACGTAGCAACTCAAATAACTTGTTGGTATGCGGTAGGTCTTTCAAGGCTTCGGCAATTATCAATTATCAATTCTTGAATTCTTTTGCGACCATATTGGCAAAGGAACGATCGCCGATCGCGATCCAGAGACTAAGAGCCAGGTTCCAGTCAGGGATAGGAGTTGCATCCCAACTGGCAACCAGACGCCTCCAGTCAAGCCCAGCCCAGCAACACCATAAATAGCGATCGCCGCACCGCCTAGTAACAGCCAACGGTAATATCTGTTGCGGACGCAGGCGATCGCACCACCGCCGATCGCTGTGACGATCGAGATGGCGATCGCTTGTGGCAAAGTTACTGGATAGAGTAAGGGGCGTTCGTTGGCTACGGCACCGAGCATTTGGCTGACCATTTGGGCATGGACGAAGACACCGGGCTGTTGCTGGGCAAACCCAGAGCCGAAGGGGGTCGGCCAAAAATCATTGCTGCTCGGATTGACCGAACCAATCAGGATAATCCGATCTTTAATTGCGGCGACAGGTAGCTCGCCGGACAGAGCTTGCTCTAAGGTGACTGTTTGGGCGATGCCTTGGGCGGTGCGACGATAGTTGAGCATCACTTGGAGTCCTTGGGCGTCCTGGGCGTAATAGCCGCCTGCATTTTCGGCTAGGGGGGCGATCTGGAGTTTGCCCAGGCGGAGTACGTTTTGTTGCGAAAACTCGATCGGTAGTTGTCGATCTGCTAAATACCGCATGGCGAGTAGGGTACTCAAGGCGTTGCCCGCTTGACATTGGGATGTCGAGGTGGGGTTCATGGCAACGAGCTGTCGCCGCACCGCTCCGTCGTAATCTTGCACGAAATCGCTAAAGCCGACGGCTGTGGGCGGCACTTCTGGGGCGGGGGAAACACCCACGGTATCGTCGCGAGGATCGGGACGTTTGCAGATGGTAATGAGCCGATCGTTGTTAGCTAGCTGAGATTTGAGCGCGGGTAATTCGGTCTTAAAATCTCGATAAATATCTAAACCGATCGCACTGGGTTGGGCGCGATCGAGTATTTGCAGCAGTTTGGCTAGAGATTCGTCAGAGATCGAACCTGATGCGGTTTGACGGCGTTGGGCGCGGACATCGTCGTCGGTGAGGGTGACGATGAGCAGGCGCGGATCGGCAGGTTCGATCGGGCGAGATTGCATTAACCGATCGTATGCCGCTAGTTCCAATGGTTGCAGCCAACCGAGCGTTTTTGCGCCGAGGGTGAGTCCGGTACCGATCGCACTACAAGCCGCGATCGAGAGTGCCGATTGCCACACAGATTGCCACCAAGTTCGCTGGGTGGGCACAGAACCAGATCGTATCGGTGGGGGTAATGCTACCGTTTGGCTTTGTGCTTGATACCAATCTGCCCACACCGCCGCAGGTTCTGCCGGATTTTGGCAGATAACTGGCAGCCAGGTGGCACAAGGGAAGTCGCGCTCTAGTAGCTCTAATTTTTCCCTGGCTTCGCGCACGGCAGCATATAACGATCGCCCCGCAGCAAAGGTTTGGAGAAAGGTAGTCAAAAATGCCTGCGCCACGCGATCGGGTACGGGTTGGCGCATGACGATCGTTTGGGGAATGCGCAGATCGGCTAAGTCCCACGCCAAGCCCAAACCGTCGCAGGAGTTGAAGATGGCTAGTTTTAGCCCATTGGAGATCGCGCGTTTCAAGCCATATTTCAAGCGATCGATCGTCAGGGTTTCGGTGCTATTAATCTGCATACAACCGCGCTCTTGACTGGAGCTATGTCCGGCAAAAAATAGCATGTCCCATTTACCATCCCAAAGTTGTGCCTGTAACTGCTCGCTACTCGGCTCGACAAGCCAATGGATGTTAGCGTGCGGCAATTGGGATAGAATCTGTCGATCGTATTCGACATCGATGCCTTGACTGTTGCCTAAAATTGCCAGAATGCTGACTCGCTCTGGTTTAACCTGGGAGCCGACTGGCTGCGATCGGGCATATTCTGCCGGACTCAAGGCAATTTCCGCTGTGGGATAATCTTCTAGGAGTTGCCATAACTGCCAAGGTAATTGCAATACACTCGAATCCTGAGCGGCGATCGCGATCCGAATCCGATCGTCCGGACTCAGATGGGTGCGAATCCGCCGTTGGATTTGTTGAAAACCATCGGCATTCAACCATTGATTCAGACAGATTTGGAGTTGCTGGCACACCGATTCAAATTCGGCTTGCGAAATATGGGTGACATCTGCCTCATCAATGTCAAATTCAAAGCTGCGGGTATCGATTCGTCGCCACCCTAAATGGGCGTAGAGCGCGAAATATAAGGTTTGCCATTGCTGCATCGATCGGGCTAATTCTGGCATCGCTGGCAGGCTGCCCGCCATCTGCATCGGCTGCGCCGTCGCCTCGTCCCAAAGTTGGGCGATGATACTCGGCAAACCTGTCTGGGTGTTACCATTCCCTAAATTCAGTACGAGCAGACGTTCCATAATTCGCGCCTAGCTAAACCAGAAAAGATTCGCACACAGTCGTCTCGCCCGATCGCACTTGAATTTTAAATCCCGTGCCCGATTCCGAGCGAAATCGCGGTAACTGAATTGCATTATCTCGATCGCGCGCCACCACCGAACGGACAACTTCATCATCGCTAGACAGCAGTTCTAAGCAGATACCCGCAGGCAGGGTGGCGGTGCGATCGTCCGCTCTCAGTTGCACCTGAATACTTAGGCGATCGGCTGTTTCTACTTCTACTGAAACCAATAGTAACAGCAAGCAATCTGGCAATTGCAAGGCTTTGACTCGGCGCACGATCGGCGTTGCCGTTGCCGTTTGACGCAGTGCAAATGCTAATTCTGCATCTTCACCCAAAAAGTCCTCGACGGCTTGCCAACCAGTGGCGAACGCATTTTGCAGCCAATCGCCCAGCCGATTTGCGGCAGTACGCGGGGACGAAGTTGCACCTTGACGCAATTCCACCAATCGCGATCGCCAAGTTCGATCGCTCGCCAAGGCACCCCACAATCCAAACGGAATCTCTAAGCGCGGATCGGGCACTGTCGCCAATCGCTGGAGCAAATTCTCCGCTTGAGTTGTCGCCACGCTCGCTAAGGGCGCGATCGCCGCTTGAGTAACTTCGGTGGGATTGAGTTCCTGAATCGCCCACAACCCAGATACATCGGCAATTAGCTGGTAGGCGTCGAGATGGTAAGTGCGATCGACTGCGTCGTATCGAGCCTTCGATTTAAGCATCTGATGCGTCGTATAGCCCCAGCAATGCAGCAATTCGGCATCGGGGTCGATTTGTACCGCCAAGAAGTAATCGCCCGCCCAAGCGGGAATATCGACCCATTCCTGGGGAATAACTAATTCGCTATTGTCGATCGCTCTGGATGGCAACAGCACCAGCCGCTTATTGTTGAGTTCCAACACGCTACCATTGACAAATTGCCAAATATCTGCGTCTGGCCAGACCCGAATCTGCGGAAAATCTACGGCGAGATCCTCGCACAATAATTCGGTAGCAATTTGGTTGAGGTAAACATTCCACATCGCCTCGATCGAACCACCAGCCTGCGCTTGTTGCCAAGCGGCATCGCTCATCGGTGCGGGAATGGGCAGGGCGAGTTGCGTAATCGGGATAAGTTGGTTCATAGCGATGCTCCCGATCGTGCGGTTCGGGCATAAAATGATTCCAGCCACTCTTCCAAGAGCGCGCTGATAGAATTAATCACGTCTGAAGTTGGCGCAATATGCAAAGTATTCTGTCCCCACTCCAAAATTGCTTTGAGTAAAGTTTGCCGCACCTTAGAGAGCTTCCGCGATACGGCGTATTGAGGAATCGCTAGTTGCTGGGCGATATGTTGTTGAGTCGCGCCATCGCGATAATATAAAGTCAACAGCTCTCGTGCGGGTGCGTCGAGTTTCTCGATCGCTTCGTGCAACACCGCCACCATTTGCTGTTGTTGGCTCTGACGTTCGGCTGTGGCTTCTCGTTCCTCTAGAGCTTCCATTGGCGAAACATCGTTGCCAACTAAATCGCTTTCCCAATCGGCTTCCGTATCGTCGCCCTTCTTGACATTCAAAGAATTAACCGTCGGATAGAGATAGCTCCGCACCTTTTTCGCCGCATCCAGCAACCATTTTTCGAGTTCTTTAGGCGTAGCGGCGGCGACGTGGGGAAAATCTTTGCGCTCTCGATCGAACGATCGGGCGATTAGTTCCCATGTCTGGGCATCGGGAGCTTCGATCGTCCGCAGTTTGGGCGATTTGTCCGAGCTATGATTACTAGTTAGAGCCTTCCACGCCAAATAATAGCGATCGCGCATCGCCGCATCGAAATTACTAGCTGTGAGCGCGTCTAATAGCCGTTTGCGACTGATTTTCTGTAACAATCCCCATTCGCTACAAAAATCTACCTCCTTGCGTTGCCGCAAATAATCGCGCAAACAATTCCCAAACACCGTATTGGCATAAGTCTTCAACCCCGTCGGCTTCGAGGCATCAAAGGCTTGCAATAGCTTCGGGACATCCGCGATCGCCACCTGAAAACAATCCGACAACTTCATCTGTACCGAACCCACACGCGGCATCACCCGATTTACCGACCAAAAACAAGTTTCCTGCAAATAAGCCGCCAAGTGCCCGATTGCCTGACGCAGAGCCGGACTCAGCGTATCCCGCTGTTTGTCATATTGCCTCAGCCAATACACCGCCCAAAAATCCTCACTACCGCGAGCTTCTGCCGCTACAGCGCGCGTCATACTCCGATGCAAACGCGGATCGATCGCCCACAGCGTCGGTCGATCGGACTCAAATTGCAAAAATGCCGAAAATATCTCGATTAAATCTTTGCGCTGACGCATCAGTTAAGCCAAGAGGGAAGTATAGAGCCATTGTATTGCTCGATCGTAACCGATCCCTCCGTAAAAACTAATTTTTGCTTAAAAAACGAAAAGATCTGCACCCAAACCGATGGAGAACTAAGGATTGTCGATCGTCGCAAACATCACCACATATTAAAAATGAGACCGATCGAAACAAGCCCCAACTTCTCCATAAATTTGGGGCTATAGCTTTCAGAAAGTGCCATCGCGATCTTTTAGTTTAATTACTCGCTAAATAAACGCTCTTGATGTTTCTCTTGACATCCACCCCGCCGTAGAACGGACGGGGATTCCCTAGCTTCGCAACTAAGGTTTCTGCTTCAAGGCACCAGCCTGTCTTGACGCACACAACTCGGAGGAAACCTCCGAGTCGATGCGTCGCTTCCGAGATTTACTCTCTTCGGGTCTTACAGTTGCTCCACAGACTGAAACGGCTAGCCCAGCCGCCAAAATATTTTTACTGGCGTTGATATCCCGATCGTGTTTTGCATGGCAGACACCACACTCCCACTCTCTAATATTCAACGGCAGTTTATCGACAACATGCCCGCAGTTTCCGCATCTTTTCGAGCTGGGAAACCATCGGTCGATTTTAATCAGTTCTCGCCCATACCACTCACATTTGTAGGTAAGCTGGCGAATCAATTCACCCCAACTAGCATCGCTAATGGAGTTTGCCAGCTTGTGATTTTTGAGCATATTCTTAACGGCCAAATCCTCAACTACGATCGTTTGATTTTCACGAATCAGTTGAGTTGTCAGTTTATGCAAAAAATCTGTCCGAGCATCGGTAATTTGAGCGTGGACACGAGCCACCGCTACTCGCGCCTTATGTCGGTTATTACTCCCTTTTTGTTTTCGAGACAGTGCTGTTTGCACCCGTTTCAACTTTTGGCGAAGTCGCTTAAAGTGTTTGGGATTGGCAATCTTATCCCCATTACTAGTAGCAATCAGGCTAGTCACGCCCATGTCCAAACCGATTTGTTTATCAGTTTTAGGGAGTGGTTGAACTGTATGGTCATCTACCAGCAGGGAGACAAACCATTTACCCGCCGCCGTCAGCTTGACAGTAATTGTAGAGGGGGTGCAACCTTCGGGAATTTGCCTAGACCAATGAATTGGCAAGGCTTCGGTACATTTAGCCAAGAATACCTGTCCATCTCTCCAGCGGAAAGCGGACTTAGTAAATTCAGCACTACCGCCATTGCGTTTCTTCTTAAAGTTGGGATATTTCGCCCGACCAGCAAAGAAGTTGGTAAACGCCGTTTGGAGACGTCCACAGGGCAGTAATTTGATTAGGGTAGTTTGATTTCATCGATCTATTCCTGTTGTAACTAGAGCGGACGTGCGATCGAAAACCTCACCATAGATAGATCGGATAAATTAATAGCACCGCAGTTGCCGCCGCTGCTGGAGCCGAAAAAGCCGCCGCAATCCACGGACGAGCACCGAGCCGATAGCTCAGTTCCCACAACCGTCCTAAATAGCACCAAATGCCAATTAGGAAGTGTAGCACGATTAATTGATAAGGGCCGCCATTGTAGAGCCATTCATCGATCGAAGCGGCATCCCAGAGCGGGTAAAAGTGCAATCCGATCGCCGCCGAAGTTGGGATGACAGCAGCAGTAATGAAGTTATTTCCAGCGAGTAGAGCACCCTCGATCGGGTCGCGGATGCCCTCCATATCGACCCCAGGAGCGGTAATAAAGGCGATGATAAAACAGATGGTAGCAGTCAGGAAGGTGGGAATCATCAACACGCCAAACCAACCGATATACAGTCGATTTTCGGTGCTGGTAATCCACTGACAAAACCGCTCCCAGACACTAAAATCATCGGATCGCCAACGAGTTTGAATTGTAGTACTCATCAGTTCGACCTCCTCAACTCATTTCAACAAAAATCGTAGATCGATAATTTGAGGAAGTTGTGAATAAGCATATTCTGGGTGTTGCAGTAGATTTATCGATCGACTAATTTGCATCTGTTCGCATTGTTTTTAGATCTGCCAGATTTTTTTAAAATCTGTAACAATCGACCTAAATAAACATTTTTGCGACTATTCTCAATCCTCATAATTTCCTCATAGTTTTTATCTAAGCTACGTTGTCATGACAGCAGCTTTATTTCTAAACATTCCTTGCATAGTTACGCCTCAATTTGTGGATCGATCGGGTCGTGGATATCGCCCATTGGGGCTGTTTCTAACCCATATCCACTAGTCATCAATTCTTGCAATCGTTTCATAAAGCGAGCCACTGGCGCGCCGTCGGTCACATCGTGGTCGAACATTACGGTCATGCCCACATACTCGCGGATCTCCATGCGATTGTCGATAACGCCTGGTCGCTTGGCAATTCCGCCCACGGCAATTAGTAAAGGATGGATGCCAATGGGAATGCCCCAACTCATGCCGCCACCGCCGAACATGCCTACAGCGGTCACGGAGACAGTACCCATCATCCGCTTGATGCGGAAGGGGTCGCGAAATAAGGGTTGCCAAAACAACAAGTCGCGCACAAACTGCGGTAGCAGCATAAAGATTTGCGTCAGCCATGCTGTCTGGGTCGAGCCAAGCTGGACTGTCTCGACTTCAACTGGTGATGTTTGTGCTGTGCGGATTTCGGCATGGATCCGAGCGAGAGTTTTCTCATTTGCTTTGCGAATGATATAAGGCATCGGCAATTTCTCGCCCGCAACGGCACGTTCGATAACAATCGACACATCCACATCATCAAAAATGACGAGCTGCCGTTTACCATTACGCAGAGCATGGACGTATTTGTGTTCGCTGACTGCTTGCGCCAGACATTTGACGATCCAGCCCGTAAAACTTATCCCCTTTCCCATCTTCACTTTGAGCGCGTGGATGGCCGCGCGAGCCGCCGTGACATCAATTTCTACTAAGATGGGGATATGATGGCGGTGACGACCCCAGTTGAGTGTATCGATCGTCGGGTTGCGGAAACTAGGAAAATTGCGGGTTTCAAAGCTACCGATGAGATCTACTGGTTCCATGTTCGATTATCGATAAATGGCATTATCGATCGTGCAGCGGAAAAATTCACCCTCAGATTCAAAGCGTTCGCTATCAAAAAACCAACCCAACCGCAACTGAGTCGGAATCGTGTAATCGCCAAATGTCCCATCTGCTTCTACCACGCCGCCAAAATCTACATAGTGATGCTTGCCACCTTCAGGGTTGCCCCACCGTAAGAACTTTACTTGCTCCAATCCGCCAAATCGATCGATTCCCAGCACGAGTTCCGCCTGTTCGCCCAGTGCGGTAAAATTGGCGCGCACATGCGCTTTATCCATTTCCGTCCAAACGATATCGGGATGACACAACACGGACGGCAACCACACCGACTCACCCTGCATCCGCCCCGTACCAGAACGCGTGACATCTGCACCATTGGCCTGCATTACTGGAAATAAGCCTAGCATTTTCCACTGCACGTCACTGATGCCATCGACAACTTTATCCGATCCCCAGATTGGCAAACCCTGCATCCAAGTCGTCGCCCGCCAAATCATTCCCCGATGCCAGCAAATTACTTCCTCACCTGTGAAGTGATGCCATTTTTGACCGAGTTTGATTTCGCCATGCATCCACAATCTAACGGCGGAGGCTAGTTTGGCACCAGGCGCAATTGCGTAGTGAAGATAGCGTCGAGCGGCTTCGGGCAAGCGGGTGAGCGAGTTGGGCTTAAAAATTCGTTCGGCTATAGGAGCTGAGTCCCAAAGCTGCTCGATCGAAATATCTGCGATCTTAGCGATAGTTTCAGTCATAATAGTCTCTACTAATTAGAATTAGATTTAACCTGCGTTGGGCGTTTAATGACCTGTCTCGACTTGTCTTTCAATCTCGGCTAAGTTTGTGGGGAACTCGCGAACAAAGACGAGCTGAAATTAACTCTAGACAGCCAAGGGGGGTTTCGATCGATCGAATTGCCATAGCAAGATGACACCCAAGCCAAATAGATTAATTAGACGAGTCAGACATCACGCCCTGTCGATCGCACTTTAGCTAATTAGCAACAAAAATTGACAATACACCGTAACGATAAATACATCGATTATCTTTCAGGCTATGAGAAAAACATGAGGAAATTGTGAGCAAATCTCTGTCGATTGATATATTTTAAAATCTGCGAACGGGCTAGCTGAAATTCAGAGCTAAACTCTCACAAGTTCCTCAGCATTTACGACTAATCTGATAATTGAATCGCCGATTTGCTTGGGAAACATTGCAGGTACACATATGAATAACCCAACGCTAGCCGTCCCTGTAGCGGCTACACCAGATATCTTAGATGTCCGGCAAACTGACTGCTGTATCGTCGGTGGTGGCCCTGCTGGAGCCGTATTAGCTCTACTTTTAGCCCGACAGGGGATAAAAGTTATCTTGCTTGAAGTTCATCGAGATTTAGATCGAGATTTTCGGGGTGATACGATTCATCCTTCAACGATGGAAATTATGGCAGAATTGGGGTTAGCCGATCGATTGTTAGCTCTACCCCACACCAAAATTTCGGAACTGAATATTCAACCACCCAGCGGCGAACCATTCCATGCTGATTTCCGAGGGTTAAATACCAAATATCCGTTTATTACGGTGATGCCCCAAGTCAAGTTTCTGGAGTTTATCGTCGCTCAAGCCCAGCAGTATCCGAATTTCCAAGCGATAATGGGCGCGAATGTCCAAGAATTAGTCACTGAAGGCGATACAATTCGCGGTGTCCGCTATCGAGGGCATGGTGGCTGGCACGAAATCCGCGCGCTACTGACAGTAGGTGCGGATGGGAGGCACTCCAAAGTGCGGGAATTAATCGGTGAAGTCTCGACTGGAAATACACCCCCGCTCGATGTCTTGTGGTTCCGGCTCCCCCGCCATGCGAGCGAACCAGCCGGATTGAGTGGACGGATTGGTAAAGGCGCGATGATGGCAATGGTAGATCGAGGCGAACAATGGCAAATCGCCTATATTTTCCCCAAGGATGGTTATCAGCAGATTCGCCATGCGGGATTATCAGCATTGCGAGAGTCTATTGTAGCAACAGCTCCAGAACTAATCGATCGAGTCGAACTATTACAAGATTGGTCGCAAATCGCCTTTCTCTCAGTCGAATCAGGACGAGTCGATCGATGGTATCGAATGGGTTTATTATTAATTGGTGATGCTGCCCATCCGATGTCTCCCGTTGCTGGAGTGGGCATTAATTATGCGATTCAGGATGCAGTCGTCGCCGCAAATCTGCTCAGTCAGCCACTCAAATCTGGTTCGATCGCAATTACCGACTTGGCAAAAGTTCAACGTCAACGCGAACTACCAACGCGAATTATCCAAGGTTTTCAATCGATCGTCCAAAACCGAATCGTTGCCCAAGCTTTAGCCACCACCGACACAGATTTCAAATTGCCTTGGTTAATGCGTTTACCCTGGTTCCGCTATCTCCCACCACGTTTAATCGGGTTGGGGGTATTTCCAGTTCGCGTTCGATGTTAATCGTTAACCTTGTTTGAATGAAGACAAGAAAAAAGTCGTCAAGGTCGAAGTTAAGTAAATCAAAGATCTCGTCTCTCCGATCGTTATGATTATCTCACCGATCGCATTTCAAGTTCGATCGGTGAGATTTTAATTGATACCAAAATTTAACAATATTCAGAAGTGTCGATCGAGAACAGTAATGCTACATAAATTCTCGCAATTCAGGCGTTGGCGTAGCCTCTGTCTTGACTGAAACACATGCGGAGGAAACCTCCGCGTGATTTCAGTCGCTCCCCTGAAGAATCGATACGAGTTTCTCATATTGTTCTCTTAATCTCAAAGTATCGGGGGCAATCCTATGCCGATCCGGCGATCGTGGGCACATCGATGCCCAATGACGAACTCGCAGCCGTTCGATCGCAATTGCATGGCG